>JAEUHO010000346.1 GCA_016795345.1 Planctomycetia bacterium
GGCGCGCGCCGCGCGCGTTCCACCCCGCGCGTGGGGCGGGGGGGGCGCGGGCGCGGCCGGCGTCCGGGGCCGCGACGGCGAGGTCGTACGCGGCGATCGCGTCGGCGGGCCGGCGGAGGCGCTCGAGCGCGGTGCCGCGCCGCGACGCCGCCACCCCCGCGTGCCGCCACGGCAGCAGGGCGAGCGGGTCGGCGGCGCGCCAGCGGTCCGCGAGGTCCGCGGCCCGCCGGAAGTGGGCGAGCGCGGCCTCGGGGCGGCCCGCGGAGAGCTCGGCGTCGCCGACCTCGATCGCCGCGAGGAGGAGCGCGTCGAGCGCGGGCGCCTCGTCGGCCGAGGGCGTGAGCGCGGCGACGAGCGGCGCGAGGCCCTCGGCCGCGCGCGCCGAGGCGTCGAGGTCGCCGAGCGCCGCGAGGGCTCGCGTGACCCGCAGGCGCACGCGGAGGCGCGCAGCGATGCCACGCGGCGTCGCGGCGTCGGGGTCCGCGTCGAGCTCGTCGGCGAGCGCCTGCTCCTCGCGCAGGGCGTCGCGCCAGCGCGACCGGTAGGCGGCGATCGCCCCGCGCGCGCCACGGGCCTCGCGCCGCAGCAGCGTCGTCTCCCCCGCGGGGTCGTCCCCGACGCCCTCGAGCCGCGCGAGGGCGGCGTCGACGAGGGGCTCCGCCGCGTCCACGTCGCCGCGCTCGACGAGGACCATCGCCGTCGAGAGGGAGGCCCGCGCGTCGGTCCGCGCGGCCGCGGCGTCGCCGGGCGCCGACGCGAACCGCGAGGCGGCGAGCGACCGGGCCCGCGCGAGCGCGGCGTCCGCGCGGGCCCGCAGGCCCGGGTCGCGCCCGCCGAGGCTCTCGAGCACGCCGCCGAGCAGCGCGTACGCGCGGATCACGGCGTCGGCGAGGCCCGGGTCGTCGCCCTCCGTGACGGCGATGCGGTCGAGGTGGCGCTGGACGCCCTCCGCGAGCACGCGCCGCGCCCGCGTCGACCCGGGCACGTCGAGCAGCGCGCGGTGGAGGTCGCCGAGCACCCACGGGGCGAAGTCCTTCGTCTGCCGCAGGAGCTCCTCGGCGCGCGCCCGCTGGCGGTCCGCCGCGGTGCGCGCGGTCCGCTCGCCGGCGGCGAACCACAGGCTCACGGCGGTCGCCGCCACCAGCGCCACGACCGCCACCGCCGCGGCCGCGAACGCCGCCCGGCGGCGGCGCGCGAGGAGCCCGAGCGCGTGCAGCAGCCCCGGCGGCCGGGCCAGCACGGGCTCGTGGGCGAGGACGCGGCGCACGTCCGCCGCGAGGGCCCCCGCCGACGCGTACCGGTCCTCGGGCGCGCGGGCGAGCGCCTTGCCGACCACCGCCGCGACGTCGGCCCCGACGGACGGGTCCACGCGGTCGAGCGGGACCGGCGCCGTGTCGCGCAGCGCGCGGACGACGTCCCACAGCGGCCGGCCGTCCACGGCGTGCGGCGGGCGCCCCACGAGCAGCTCGTGGAGCACCACCCCGAGCGCGTACACGTCGGTGCGCACGTCGTCGGACGCCGCGTCCGCCTCGAACCGCTCCGGCCCCATGTAGGCCAGCGTCCCGACCACGTGCCCGGTCCGCGTCGCGGCGCCCGCGCCGCCGTCGCGCTCGCGCGCGATGCCGAAGTCGATCACCTTCGGCGCGCCGTCGGCCCCGACGAGGATGTTGGCCGGCTTGAGGTCGCGGTGGATCACACCGCGCTGGTGCGCCGCCTCGACCGCGTCCGCCACGCGCGCGAACAGCTCGAGGCACCCCTCCCGCGACAGCCGCGCCGCCCGCGCGTGCTCGAGGACCGTCCGCGCGTCGGGCACCAGCTCCATCACGAGGTAGGGCACGCGCTCGCCGTCGGCGTCGTGCGTGCCGGCCTCGTACACGGCCGCGACGCCCGGGTGCCGCAGCGACCCGACGATCCGCGCCTCGCGCTCGAACCGCGCGCGCGCGTCCGCGTCGTCGAATGCGGCGCGCAGGAGCTTCACCGCGACCGCGCGGCCCGGCGGCTCCTGCACCCCCTCCCACACGACGCCCATCCCGCCCGACCCCAGCCTCCGCACCAGCCGGCACGAGCCCACCCGCCGCCCCGCGCCCTCGTCGTTCGCTTCCGCGGCCGGCGGCGCCGTCGCGCCGAGCCAGCCCGCCACGACGGTCGGCGCGGGCGCCTCGAGCCGCGCCCCGTCCGCCGCCGCCAGCAGCTCGCGCAGCTCGCGCTCGAGCGCCGCGTCGCCCCCGCACGCCGACACGACCCACGCGTCGCGCTCCCCCGCCGGCACCCCCTGGGCCGCGTGGAACAACACCTCGAGCCGCGCGAACGCCCCGCCGTCGTCGCTCACGGCAGCGCACACCCGGGGCCGAGCCGTCGCGCGAGCCACGCGCGCGCGAACGCCCAGTCCCGTTCCGCCGTGGCCACCGACACGCCGAGCACCTCCGCCGCCCGCTCCGTCGGCAGGCCCGCGAAGAACCGCAGGTCCACGAGGTTCCGCTTGCGCGCGTCCTCGCGCCCCAGCGCCTCCAGGGCCTCGTCGAGGTCCACGACGTCGATGGAGCGCGCCTCGAACCACGCCAGCGCGTCCGACAACGGCTCGCGCCGTCCGCCCTGCCGCTTCGCCGCCGCGCGCTGCCGCGCGTGGTCCACGAGCACCGACCGCATCGCCCGCGCCGCCACGCCGAAGAAGTGCCCGCGGCTCTCCCACGGCGCGTCGCGCCGCACGAGCTTCAGGTACGCCTCGTGGACGAGGCCCGTCGTCTCGAGCGTCGCCTGGCCGCCCCGGAGCCGCGCCGACGCGATCCGGCGCAGCTCGTCGTACACGACGGGGAACACGCGCTCCGCGGCGTCACGGTCGCCCGCGCGCGCCCGCTCGAGCCAGACGGTCAGGTCCTGTTCGTCGCCCGCGGTCACCGACGCCTCCGTACACGACCCTCCGAGCATGACGGACGGGAGGCCGATCCCGCAACCCCCCGGGACGCGAGGCCCGCCCGCCCGCACGACCTCCGGGTACGCTCCTCCCATGCGCGGCACGATTCGCGGGGCTGCCGTCGTCCTCGGGGCCGCGGCGGCGGTCTATGGCGCCGCGAGCCTGACGGGCGAGTGGCTCGGGGCCCCGCCGTGGTGGGAGCGCGAGCCGACCGAGGACGAGGCGAGGGACGTCCTCGCGCGCTGGGCCGTCGAGGTGGGCACGCGCCGCGACGGTGCGCCGGCCGGGCCGAGTCTCCTGGGCGCGGCGCTCCCCGCGACCGGGAACGGCGACGCGGTGCCCCCGCCTCCGCCGCTCCGCGTGCCGCGGGACGGTCGGAAAGCGATCTCGGCCGCCGTGACCGCCGCGGGCCTCGCCCTCGTCGTCGTCGCGACGCGGCCGCGACGTCGCGTGGGCACGGCGCCGTGAACCGCGGGATCCGCGTGGGCTTCGCCGTCGTCGCCGCGGCCCTCCTGGGCGGGAGCGACCTGCTCGCCGGCCTCCTGATCGTCGGAGGCGTCGCGTACATCCTGTTCACCACCGGCCCCGACCTCGCGTCGCGCCGCCGGCGGCTCCGCGGGGAACGGGCGTCCGGAGTAGGCTCCCGTGATGCCTGAGCTCGTCGCGCCGAAGCGTGTTGGGCGCACCGCCGCCGCACTCGCCTCCGTCCTCCTCGCGAGCGGGGGCTGTCGGAGCGGGAGCGCGCCTTGCGGCCCACCCGCGGCCCCTGTCCCCCGACCCGTCGTCGCTGCGACCCCGGCTCCGCAGCCGCTCGGGCCCGTCGACGTCGTCGGTCCGGGCTATCGCGGGGTGATCCTGGCGTCGAAGCCGCACGGCTGGATGCCGACGCCGGCGCAGGTCGCCGCCCTCGAGGCGGGCCTCCCGGACGCGATGCGAACGCGTGCCCCCGAGTTCCGTCGTCCCCTCAGCGGGTACTTCCGGCAGTACGTCGGAACGATCGAGGACGGCAAGCGGTGGATCGAGGTGCACGGGGCCTCGATCGAGGACGTCGCGAGCCTCGTGGCCGAGGGACTCGACCCGCGGCAGGAAGAGCTGAGGGTCTTCGACGGCGGGGACTCGTACTTCGAGGCGCGCTACGACCCCGCGACCGGCGCCTTCGACGGCGCAGGGCCCCACGGCGAGGCGTAGCGCACCGGTCGAGTCCTCGCCGGGCGCCGTCGTTTGCCGCGGCCTCGTCCGACTCCGGACCCCGTGGAGGCGCGCCGGAATCCGTCGTCGCCGCGCACCGCGGATGCGCTCGACGAGGCAGGACCCGCCCCACCGGTCGGAGCGCCGGCGGGCCGTGCTCGGTATGGCCGTCGCATGGAACCCGTGCGCTACCGACGCAACGTCCTCGACGTGACGGTGCTCGTCGTCGAGGTCCTCGTCGCCGCGACCGTCGCCCTGCTCGGCTGGGCCCTCGTCCTCCCGCAGCCGCGCCCCGCGCTGCTCCTCGTGTGGCTGCCCACGACGATCGCGCTCACGTTCGCCGCGGCCGCCGCGTGGAAGCCGTTCACCGTGATCGAGGTCGATGACGACGAGATCCGCCTGCGGCACCGTCGAAGGACGTGGGTGTTCCCGTTCCCGATCGTGCGCCGGGTCGAGCGCGCGCGCGAGGAAGCCCCGAACGCCCTCCTCGGGGCGATCGCGCGACGCGGCACGCCGCGCCATCACTTCAAGCCGGCGCTGTACGCGCGCGACGGCCTGTGGATCCGGTTCGAGCCCGAGGCGCCCCAGCGCCTCCGGAATCGCCTCCCGAACGACCAGTACGTCTGGATCGCGTTGCCCGACCCCGACCCCACCATCGAGGCGGCGCGCGAAGCCCTCGAGGCCCACGAAGCGCGGACCCCGACGCCGTCCCCCCCGCCCCGCGGACCGGCGCCCGGCGGCGCACGATAGACTTCCCCCATGCGCGCCGTCGGCAGGATCGCGCTCGTCGTCCTCGGGGCCGCGGCGGCGGTCTATGGGGCGGCGCTGCTCGCGGGCCGCGCGGGCACGCCCGTCTGGTGGCCGGCGGCGCCGGAGGCCGTCGCGCCCGAGTTCACGCGGAACGTCGCGTGGACGCAGACCGGCCGCGTGCGGCCCGAGATCGTCGCGCGCGACACGTGGATCGCGCGGGGCCTCGTGGGGGTCGGCGCCGCGGCCGCCGCCGTCGGCGCGTGGCCGCGACGACGGCGCGGGCCGGGCCTCGCGTGAGGGGACGTCAGATCTTCCCCTTCGCCTTGAGGTGGTCGAGGAGGCGCTTCAGGGCCTTCGGCGGGTTCGTGGGCGGCGGGTTGCCCGCCTGGTCCTGCTGGTTGACGCCGTGGCACGACGCGCAGACGCGCACCTCGCCCGGCTGGAACGTCACCCAGTAGCGCTCCTGCACGACGGGCTCGCCCGCGTCGTCCACCAGCTGCCACGAGACCGCCCGGCGCGCGGGCACGAGCGCCGCCACCGAGCCGTCGTCCTCGACCTCGACGCTGCCCGCGGGCGCGGTGCCGTCCGAGGGCGCGGGGTGGTCCACCGCGGGGTCGTGGAGGAACCGGGCGAGCACGCGGCGGCCCGCGGGGAGCGGCACCGTCGTCTTGCCGAGCCCGCGCAGCAGGTCGCCCTGCACGATCTGCAGGTACGAGACGTCGTAGACCTTGCCCGACGCGCCGAGCGTCTGCTTCGCGGTGCCCGCGACCTTCAGGTTGAAGGGCTGCTGGCGGTCCGCGCGGTCGCGCGTCGTCACGTCGCGCGAGACGATCAGCGCGAGCCCGTTCGCCTCGAGCCACGCCTTCAGCGCCGTCGCCGACACGCCGGCCTGGGAGAGGACGGTCGCCTCGGGGGCCGGGAGCGCGGCCTCCTTCGTCGCCGGCGGCACGGGCCGCGCGACCACCTCGACGGGGTCGAGCTCCCACAGGGTGCCCGACCACGTCGTCAGCACGTCCGGGCTCCACCACGAGACCGACGCCTGCAGCCCCGCGGTCAGCGGCGCGCCCGCCTTCCAGTACGTGCCGTCGAACGTCATCGTCTTGAGGCGGAAGTCGTACCGCGACGTCGGCGCGGCGGTCGTCCCGTCGTTCTGGTCCTGGCCGAGCTCGGTGCCGTGCACGCAGAGGAACGTGCCGTCCGTGAGGACCGTCGGGTTGCGGTAACGGCCCGTGTGCGCGGGCGTCGGCGTCGAGCCCGCGGTGTCGGGGTGCGTGACCGCCTCGAGGTAGACCTGCTCCGCGTTCAGGCCCGGCGGCGCGACGACGCGCAGCACGCGGCCCGACGCGTGGAAGCCGAACTCCGGGCCGTCCACGCCGAGGTACTGGCCGGGGTGCGTCGGGTCCTCGCGCAGCTGGAAGAAGCCCTGGTAGTAGTGCACCTGGTTCGCGGAGTGCGGGTTGACGCCCGCGAACTCGACGAGGTTCGGGTCGTCGTCGAAGGCGCGGTCGATGTAGCCGCCGAGCTCCTGCCTCCCGGCGTGGTTGATCGTCTCCTCGTCGGTCCCGTCCTGGTTCATCGCCCACGGCTGGAACAGGTTGAACGCGATGCCCACGAGGTGCGGCTTCCATCCCGCCAGGTCGCCCGCGTAGCCGGGGTTCGCGTTCACGAACGAGATCCACGACGACCGCGGCGCGGGGAAGACCTCGGTCGCCGTCGCGAGCGGCGTGGCCGCCGCGCCCTCGTCCGACCAGTCGTACGTGCCGTACGCGTACCCGCCCTGCCGCTCGGCGTCGGCCTGCTGGTCGCGCAGCAGGTGGTCCCACCGCGTGAAGACGACCCGCCCCGCGGCGTCCACGCCCACCGAGAACGCGCCCGACGGCGTGTGGTTGAGCAGCGCGAGCGCGCCCGTCGCGGGATCGAGGCCGTAGATCCCCGTCACCACCGGCGCCGACTCGTACTCGTCGAGCTGCGGGTACAGGTGGGCCTGTCCGTCGCGCGGCCGGTCCGACGTGAACAGGATCCGCCCGTCGGACGCGTAACACGGGCTCACGTTGTTGTAGGCCGGCTGGAACGGCACCTTCGTGATCACCGGCGTGGCCGCGGCCCCGAGCCCGGTGATCTCGTACAGCTGCCAGCGGTACTCCTCGACCTGGTACTGCTGCGTCGGCGCGCCTACGACCATCGCGAACACCGCCTTCGTGCCGCTCCAGTGCACGCACGGCTCGCGCACCGCGATCGCGCCCGCGCCCTGCAGGCCCGTCCCGCCGAAGCCCGCGGCCGCCGTCAGGTTCTTCAGCGACCCGTCGGGGTAGCGGATCCACAGGGCGCCGCCGCGCGGGCACGACGTGAGCGTCGGCCGGTGGTTGTTGAAGGTCTCGACGACCGACCCGAACCCCTGCGCCGTCGGCACCTGCGTCACGAACATCACCGGGTTCGCCTGCGGGACGAGGCCGCCGCCCCCGCCGCCCCCGCCCCCTCCTCCCCCGCCGCCCCCACTTCCCCCGCCCCCGACCGAGCCCCCGCCGGCGCCGCCGCCACAGGCGACGAGCACCCCGAGGCCCACTGCGTACCCGACCGTCCGGAACGTCGAACGCATGCCGCCCTCCGTGAACGAACGCGCGCACCCATCCCGGGTCCGGAGGGAGGATGGTCCCGGCCCGCCGACCTTGCCTCGGGACCGATCCGGGGCGTGGGGACGCAAGGCCCGCTGGCCGTCACCCCCCCGGTGGCGGGTCCGCTTCCGGGCGCCGGGCGGGGGCCGGCTGCGGGCCGCGGCGGGCTACGCGTGCGCGAGCGCGGCGACGTACGGGAGGGTGCGGAAGCGGCCCGACGCGTCGAGGCCGTACCCGACCAGGAAGAGGTCGGGGGCGACGAACGCGCAGGCGTCGGGGACGACCGGGACGCGGCGGCGGGCGGGCTTCTCGATGAGGCAGCAGAAGAGGACGTCGGCGGCGCCGCGGGCGCGGGCCTCGCGGACGGCGGCGTCGGCCGTCGCGCCGGTGTCGAGGATCGTGTCCACGACGAGGACGGTGCGGCCCTCGAGGCGGTCGCGCGAGGGGAACGCGGTGACCTCGGGCGGCCCGGCCGGCGCCGTGCCCGCGCCGTACGAGGCGACGCAGGCCACGCCGAACCCGACGATCGGGACCTCGCGCGGGAGCGCGCGCAGGAGGTCGGCCGCGAAGAAGAGCGCGCCGTTCATGACCGGGACGACGTAGGTGGGCTTGCCCGCGAGGCGCGGGGTGAGGCGCGCGGCCAGCGCGCGCACGGCGGTCCCGATGGCGTCCGCGTCGTACAGGACGGAGAGCGAGTCGGGACCGGGCACGCCGCGAAGGTAGCACGGCCCGGCTTGGCACCCGGCGGCGGGCGTGGTACCCGCTGTCGGTCGGGTCGTGGTCGGCGCGGCCCGTCGCCCCCGTCCCGCCGCCGACCACCCGGAGCCCGCGTGGACCTCGACGGCGCCGCCCTCGCCCAGCAGCTGCGCGCGGAGTTCGCGCCCGAGGTGGACGGCCTCCTGCGGGAGGGCCGCCGGCCGCGCCTCGTCGCGCTGCAGGTCGGGACGAACCCCGCCACCGAGGCGTACATCCGCGGCCAGCGCCGGGGCGCCGAGGCCTGGCGGATCCAGTACGACCTCCACACCCTCCCGGGCGACGCGTCGGAGGCCGAGGTCCGCGCGGCGCTCGAGGCGCTCAACGCCTCGCCGTCGGTGACCGGGATCCTGCTGCAGCTGCCCCTGCCGCCGCACCTGCCGGGCCGCGTGCTCCAGCTCGCGATCGCGCCCGAGAAGGACGTCGAGGGCGTCACGCCGACGAACCTCGGCGCGCTGGTCCACGGCCGCGACGGCCTGGCCCCGTGCACGGCCCTCGCGTCCATCGCGCTGCTCGAGTCGTCGCACGCCGCGATCCGCGGCGCCGAGGCGGTCGTCGTCGGGCACAGCGAGATCGTGGGCAAGCCCGTCGCGCTCCTCCTCCTCGCGCGCGACGCCACGACGCGCGTCTGCCACAAGTTCACGAAGGACCTCGCGCGCCACACGCGCGAGGCCGACCTGCTCGTCGTCGCCGTCGGCCGGCCGAACCTCATCACGCCGGACATGGTCCGCCCGGGCACGATCGTCGTCGATGTCGGCATCAACGTGGTGCCGAACCCCGAGGTGCCGGGCAAGACGCGCGTCGTCGGCGACGTCGACTACGCGGGCCTCGTCGCGAAGGGCTGCCGCGTCTCGCCCGTGCCGGGCGGCGTCGGCCCGGTCACCGTCGCGATGTTGATGCGCAACACGATCCTCGCCGCGCGCAAGTCGCCGCCTCCGCGCGAGGAGATCAGCGTCCCCCTCTTCCCGGACAGCTGACCCGCCCGCCGATCCGCCAATCGACGCCGGTCGTTGTTTGGCGAATGGCGCCGGCCGCCGGGCCTCGCGTACCGGGGCGTGGGATCGCCGTCCCGGGCCGTCAGGGGACGGTGGCGGTTCCCGCGTACCCGAGGGCCACGACGTAGGTGCCCGCGACCGCGCCGCGGCGGATCGCGAGCGGCCAGCCGACGAGGGCCACCGTGAGCGTCGGGGTCGCGGTGGCGCCCGCGAGGTCGAACCGGACGAGGCGCGTGCCGTCCTCGACGACGAGCACCGCGCCGTCCTCGACGAGCGCGACGGCGCGGAACGCGTCGGACGCGGGGAGCGTCGGGCCCGCGGCGAGGGTCGCCCCGAGGCGGACGGAGCCGATCGCGGTCGTGGGCATCCACGGGAGGCCGCCCGCCGAACCCCACGCGACGTCGCCCTCGGCGACCGGCGGGAGCGGGCCGACGTTGCCGCCGGACGAGACGGTGTAGACGAGGGTCGCGCCGCTCGCGCGCACGTCGTACGCGTCGGCGGGCAACGCACGGCGGGCCACGACCGTCGCGACCGTATCCACCACCGCGGTCGCGACCACGGTGCGGTCCCACGTCCAGCCGTCGTCCCACGTCTCCTCGACGGTGAAGACGAGGTCGCCCGCCGCGGACACGACCCAGCCGGGCACGTTGACCGCGGTGGTGGTCGCCCGGGTCGCGAGGTGGACGCGCACGAGGTCGTGGCGCATGCGGGGACGGCCCAGGCGGTCCGAGGACGCGCCGCCGCCCACGGTGACGACGAGGTCGCCGCCGTCGTCGGCGACGAAGCCGGTGACGTAGCCGTCGACGACCTCGATGGGCGCGTCGAGCGCGCCCGCGACGACGTCGAGGACCACGAACCCGTCGGTGACGCCCGACGCCGTCGTGCCCATCGGCATCACCTTGCCGCCGCCGCCGGGCATCGGCACGGGCGTCGGCGACCCGCCGGGCAGGCCGTGCACGACGAGGTGCCCGTCGTCGGTGAGGACCGCGTCGGTCGTCCCGCCGCCCCAGGGCACGCCGATCCCGTCGGCGCGGGCCATGCCCCACGAGGGGTCGCAGACCGAGAACCACGCGTTGCCGAGCGCGAAGCGGGCCGACACCGTGGGCGTCGCCGGCGCGAGGTCCACGACGACGGCGGCGCGGCCGAGGTCGTCCCAGCCGACGACGGCGACGCGGTCGCCGAACGGGAACGCGCGCTCGGGGACCAGCGGGAGGACGACGTCGCCGAGCCGGCCCGAACGCCGCTTCGCGACGAGCGGCAGGTCGCCGCCCGCGCGCGGCACCACGTCCACGACGTGCTCGGCGATCGTCACGCGGCCGCGGTCGGCGAGCGTGAGCGGGTCCACCACCGCGACCTCCTCGTTCGACACCGCGACGAGGCCGCGCGCGTGCGGGAAGCCGCGGAGCGCCGGGCCGTCGAGCGCGACGTCGCCGCGCAGCGAGAGCGCGGCCGGGCCCAGCGCGAGCACCGCGAGGCGCTCGCTCTCGCCCGAGAGCGGCACCGTGACGAGGCCGTCGGCGGGGAACACGCCGAGCGCCTTCACGTCGTGGAACGCCGTGGACCAGCCCCAGCCGAAGTCCTCGCGGTCGAGGAGCGCCGGCGCGGCGGGGTCCGCCACGCTGAAGAGCGACACGATCGTGTGCCAGCCGTCGGCCGGGTCCACGCCGACGGCGACGAGGCGGCCGTCGCCCGTGGGCACGAGGTGCGTGGACCAGCCCGGGACCACGAGCTGCCCGGCCACCTTCGGCGCGGCCGGGTTCGAGAGATCGAGCACCCAGAGCGGGTCCACCTGCTCGAACGTGACGACGTACGCGCGGTCCCCGTCGAACCGCGTGGCGAAGAGCTGCTCGCCCCGCACGAGGTCGAGGGAGCCGAGCAGCGCCGGCGCGTCGAGGTTCGCGAGGGAGTACGTGAGGCAGCGCGACAACGCGCCGTCGTTCCCGTCGTGGGTCACGATGCGCAGCACGCCGCCGTACACGTCGAGCTTCTGCTCGTCGCCGACCCAGCCGGGCACCGACACCGAGCCGCGGAGCGCGAGGTCGCCCGCGGCATCCGACACGTCGACGAGCATCACGGGGGTCGAGAGGCCGTCGCCCCACGACGTGATCGCGAGGACGGTCGGCGTCGCGTGCACGAACGCCGCGGGCGCGGGCAGGGCCACCTGGTCCACCGCGGCGACGGACGCGCCGACCGTGAACGAGCGCACCGACGCGTCGGTCACCGCCACGACGACGGACCCGACGAGCCGGGCCGCGCGGTACGCGCCGCCGAGGGC
>JAEUHO010000405.1 GCA_016795345.1 Planctomycetia bacterium
AGCGCGCGCAGCCGCGCGAGCAGCTCCGCCAGCGCGCACGGCTTCACGACGTAGTCGTCGGCGCCCGCGTCGAGGCCGGCGACGCGCTCGTCGACCGCGTCGCGCCCCGTGAGCACGAGGACCGGCAGCGTGGAGCCGCGCGCGCGCAGGCCCCGGAGCAGCTCGAGGCCGCTTCGCCCCGGGAGGCCGAGGTCGAGCACGGCGGCGTCGCCGCCGCCCGTGCGCAGCAGGTGCTCGCCCTCGATGCCGTCGTGGGCGATCTCGGCGGTCCAGCCGGTCTCGCGCAGCGCGCGCGCGAGCACGTCGGCGAACCGCACGTCGTCTTCCACGATCAGGACCTTCACGGACGCGCTCCGGCGGGGGCCTCGTACGCTACCGGGAACGCGGCGTGTTGCATGAGCACGCTTCTCATGCGGCGATCACGTCGGTCTCATGCGTCGGGGGTACGCTCCACCCCCGTCCGACGCAGGGCTCCCTGCGTCCCGTGGAGGTTCGCGATGACGATCCGTCCGGTCGGCGAGGCGCGCGTGCGCACGGTGGGCCCGGCCCGCCGCGCGGCGTGGGCCGTGGCCGGGGTGTTCGCGCTGTCGGGCGCGCTCGCGGCGGTCTCGGGTGGTTTCGAGGTCCCGTCCGCCTTTGCTCGCGGCGGCGGCGGTGGCGGTGGGGGCGGTGGCGGTGGGAAGAAGCCGCCGCCTCCGCCGCCGCCGAAGGGGGGGGACAAGCCTCCGCCTCCGCCTCCCCCGATGGACGGCGACCAGCCGCCCCCGCCGCCGATGGACGGCGAAGGGCCGCCGCCCCCCCCGATGGACGGCGACGAGCCGCCGCCGCCCCCGCCGGGCGAGGACGGCGAGTGCCCGCCGATGGACGGCGACAAGCCGCCGCCTCCTCCGCCGCCGCCTCCGGGCGAGGACGGCGAGGAGGACTTCCCGCCGCCCGAGTGGAAGGACGGCAAGCGAGTGCCCCCGCCGCCTCCTCCTCCTCCGCCTCCGGGCAAGGACGGTAAGGCCAAGGACGGCAAGCCGCCGCCGCCTCCTCCGCCGCCTCCTCCTCCGAAGGACGGCAAGGGCGGGAAGGACGGGAAGCCGCCCCCGCCGCCGCCTCCTCCTCCGCCGCCGCCTCCGGGGGAGGGCGGGGACGACGCGCCTCCGCCGCCGCCCCCGCCGCCGGACGGCGAGGCCCCGCCCCCGCCGCCCGAGGGCGACGCGCCGCCGATGGACGGCGGCCAGTAACGAAACGTCGTCCGGGCCCGCGGCGGCTCCGTCTCCGACGGATCCGCAGGCGAGGCGTCCCCGGACGGAGGGCCCGGCGTGCTCGATCCCGAGCGCGCCGGGCCCTCGTCGTTCCGGGCCCTCGTCGTTCCGGGTCTGGGCGTTCGGAGCCGTGCGTGTCGCGGGCCCGCGGGCGGTCGCGGCGGCGTCCCGGGTGCGTAGCATCCGTCCGTGCGCTCGATCGTCTTCACGTCGCCCGCGGGGACCACGCTGCCGGTGCTCGTGCACCTCCCGCCGGGCCACGCCCGCGCGCGCCGCCGCCGGTGGCCGGTCGTGTTGCACCTCCACGGCGGCGGCGAGCGGGGCGCCGACGTCCGCGCGCTCCTGCGCAACGACCTGCCCCTGCGCCTCCTGCGCGACCGCGCGTTCCCGTTCGTCGTCCTGTCGCCCCTCTGCCCGCGTGGCACGACGTGGGCCGGGCTCCTCGACGCGTTGCTCGCGCTCCTCGACGAGCTGGTCCCCGTGCTGCGCGGCAACCCGCGGCGCGTCCACGTGACCGGCGCGAGCATGGGGGGCTCGGGCACGTGGATGCTCGCGGCCGCGGACCCCGCGCGGTTCGCGAGCGCGGTCCCGCTCTGCGCGTCGGTGCCCAACGAGCCCGGCTGGCCGCGGCGCGCCGCGCGCCTCGCGTCGGTGCCCGTCTGGGCCTTCCACGGCGCGAAGGACCCCGTGATCCCGGTGCGGCACGCGCGCGTGCTGCAGGCGGTCCACCGGGCGGCCGGCGGGCGCTCGCGGCTCACCGTGCTCCCGGACGTCGGCCACCGCGCGTGGGACGTCGCCTACCACGACCCGAGGTTGTGGACGTGGGTCGCGCGGCGCCGCGCGCCGCGGCGCTGATCACGCGGGGCGCAGCGTCACCAGCGTGAGCTCCGCCGGGTTGCCGAGCCGCATGGGCGGGCCCCACGAGCCCGCGCCGCGGCTGACGTAGAGCCACGTCGGCCCGAAACGGTGCAGCCCCGCGACGGCGGGCTGCACGAACCGCACGAGCGCGCCGAACGGCGCGATCTGCCCGCCGTGCGTGTGCCCGGACAGCTGCACGTCCACGCCGAGGCGCTCCGCGTCGAAGACCTGCTTCGGCTGGTGCGCCAGCAGCACCACCGGCCGCGCCGGGTCGCGGCCCGCGAGCGCGCGCGCGAGGTCGGGCCCATGGCCCGGGAACCCGGCGCCCGTCGGGTCGTCGATGCCCGCGAGGTCGATGGACGCGTCGCCGCGCGTGAGCGCGACGCGCTCGTTGCGCAGCGTGCGGACGCCGAGCGTCGCGAGGTGCGCGATCCACGGGTCGGCGCCCATGTAGTACTCGTGGTTGCCGGTCGTGAGCCACACGCCGTGCGGTGCGCGCAGGTCGGCGAGCACCGCGACGACGTCGCGCAGGTCGTCCACGGAGCCGTCCACGAGGTCGCCGGTCAGGGCCACGAGGTCCGGCGCGAGGGCGTTCGTGCGCCGCACGAGGTCCTCGAGGAACGGGCGCCGCAGCAGCGGGCCGACGTGGACGTCGGAGAGCTGCGCGATGCGGAACCCGTCGAACGCCGCGGGCAGCCGTCGCACGGGCACCGTCACCTCGACGACCTCCGGCGGCCGCGCGCCTTCGACGAGCGCCGCGGTCGAGAGGCCCGCGGCCCCCGCGCCCGCGACGCCGGCCACCGAGCGCGCGAGGAACCGCCGGCGACCGAGGTCGACGGGGAGCGCCGGCGGCCGGGCCTTGCGTCGCGTGAGGCGGACCGCGCCCCGGAGGAGGTCGGCGCCGAGGAGGCAGACGAGCAGGAGGAAGAGGACGCCGGCCCAGGTCGCGCCCACGAACGAGACCGCGCGCGCCGTGTCGGCGCCGACGAAGCGCCACAACGTGAGGCCGAGCGGCACCGAGAGGGCGAGCGTGAGGCAGAGGACCGCGCCGGTCCGACGGAGCCGGCGCGACGGCGTCACGTCGCGGACGAGCCGCACCCAGAAGTAGCGGTGGACGGCCAGGGAGACCGTCGTGACGACCGAGAGGAAGACGAAGAGCCGCAGCAGGGACATCCGGGGGAGCGTAGGGTCCGTCCGGGGGCCTGCACGGGGTTGCCGGGCGGACCTCGTTACAACCGGCGCGACCGAACGGATGCATCGACGAGGGGCCGCCGTTTAGAGTCCGGCGCTGGGCCGCCAGGGTCGGAGGTGAACATGGGTCGGAACCGCGTGGTCGTGGGCGTCGGCGTGGCCGTCGCCTTGGGCGTGTTCGGGGCGTTCGGCGCGGGCCGAGCGGCCGACGCGGGGGGGCGCGCGAAGGCCGACCCCGTCGTCGAGCTGGGCCGCCGCCTCTTCTTCGACCCGGCCGTCAGCCGGTCGTCGGACAACTCGTGCGCGTCGTGCCACGACCCCGAGCACGGGTTCTCGAGCCCGTCGCGGCTCGACGTGGACGACTTCTCGATGACGAAGCGCCACAGCCAGTCGCTGGTGGACGCCGCGTTCGGGAAGCGCTTCCACTGGGACGGCGAGTTCGACAGCGTCGCCGACCTCGTGACCGCGCGGCTCGGCTCGCCCGCGGGTGCCCGCGCGAAGCACGGCGGCGCGGCCCGCGGCGAGGCGCTCGCCGCGACCGGTCGCACGGCGACGCCCGTGACGCCGCCGACGCCGAAGGCGCCCGCGACGCCCGCGGCCGCCGAGGCACCGCCGGCCGACGAGATGCCTCCGGCCGAAGGGGCGCCGTCGCCCGTGGAGGAGCCGCCGCCGCCCGCGGACGACGCCGCCGAGCCGACGGCGCCGGCCGCGCCCGCTCCCCAGAACGTGAACCCCTGCGCGCCGGTCCGCCGGCCGGTCGGCGCGATCGACCCGGGCCTGCGCACGCCGAGCGACCCGGAAGGGACGCCGAAGGCCGGGGAGGCCACGACCGAGGCGCCGAAGGACGGCGCGCCGGAGGGGGAGGGGTCGGAGCCCGCCGCCGCGACGACGTCCGAGACGCCCTCGACGTCGCCCACGCCGGCGACCGACGGCGCGACCCCCGCGACGCCGCCGGCCCCGGTCTCGCCGTACGGCGCACCGCCGGCCACGGCGTCCGCGAGCGCGGACGGCACCGCCGGCGACACCGCCGCCGAGCCGACGACGGGCGACGACGCCGGCGTCCCTCCGACGCCCGACGAGGCCCAGGCCTCCGGCGCGTCCGACGGGTCGGAGACGACCTCCACGGCGGCGCCCGCCGCGGCCCCCGAGGCGACGCCCACCGCGACGCCCTCGGCGGCGCCGACGGGGAGCGGCGCGTGGGCGCCCGCGACCGCGGCTCCCGACACGAGCGCGTCGTCGTCCGAGAGCGGCGCGTCCGGCGGCGCCGCGAAGGACCAGCCGACGTCGTCCACGAAGGGCGAGGACCGCGCCTCCATGGTGGCCGAGCGCGTCGAGAAGGACGGCCGGTACGCCGAGGCGTTCGAGGCCGCGTTCGGCTCGCGCCAGGTCACGACCGCGCGCATCGCCGAGGCGGTCGCGGCCTACGTGGCCTCGATCCGCTCGGGCGACAGCCCGTACGACCGGTTCGCCGCGGGCGAGGCCAAGGCCCTCGACACGTCGGCCCAGCGCGGCCTGGCGTTGTTCCGCGGTCGCGCGGGCTGCGCGCAGTGCCACGCGCTCGGCGGCGCCGGCGCCCGCCCGACGTTCACCGACGACGGGTACCACAACACCGGCGTCTCCGCGCGCTCCGCCGCGCGGTTCGTCACGACGCCGCTCCGCGGGCCGTCGGTCGCCGCGTACGACCTCGGTCGCGCGACGCTGACCCGCAGCCCGCGCGACGTCGGCGCCTTCAAGACGCCGAGCCTGCGCGAGGTGGCCGCCCGCGGGCCCTACATGCACGACGGCTCGTTCCGCACGCTCGAGGCGGTCGTCCGCCACTACGCGCGCGGCGGGTTCGCCGACCCGCGCCTCGATCCCCGCGTCCGCCCCTTCGCCGCCGACGACCGCGACGTGGCGGACCTCGTCGCGTTCCTGCGCGCGCTGTCGAGCGACGAGGCGCCCGGCCTCGCGCCCGACTTCGGCCGCCGCGCGGCCACCACCTCGCTGCGCTTCGTCGACCGCAAGGGCCGCGCGCTGGCGGGCCTCCCCGTCTCCGTCGAGCCCGCGGGCGACCGCCTGCCCGGCGACCTCCCGCTCACCGCGCGCTCCTACCGCCTCGTCACCGACGCCGACGGCCGCATCGCGTTCGCGCCGGCGCGCCGCACCCACATGCGCCTCGCGTTCCCGCTCGGCGTCGAGGTGGCCCAGGGCGGCTGGGTCCCCGACACCTGCCGCGACGCCACGCTCGTCGCCGACACGGCGGGCTGCGCCACGCTGCTGCTCGCGCTCCCGGCGGCGACGCCCACGCTGCGCGCGCTCCCCGCGTTCCGCGAGGCGAAGGCGCTCACCGACGAGCAGCGCGCGTCGCTCGCGCGGCACGCGCCGGGCACGCTCGCCGCGCTCCGCTCGAAGGCCGCGACGTTCGCGCTCGAGGGCACCGTGGAGCTGGCCGGCCGGCTCTACGCGAAGTACGACGCGTGGGTCGACGGCGAGGGCTCGGCCGACGGCGTCGTGGACGTCCCGCTGAAGGACCGTCGCGCGACGGTGCGCGTCTCGCTCGCGCCGGGTCGCGAGACCCGCGTGGACCTGCCGCGCTGACGACCTCCCGGGCACGCGAGGCCCGGCGGCCCGCGCGCGGTAGGGGCCTGCTCCGAAACACCGGACGCAATTCGGTCGGCGGCGGGAGGCGCCTCGCGGCGTCACTCGTCGTCAGCGTGTCAAGACCACGCAATCCTCCTCGGTCCTTGCGATGCGCCTCCCGAGCGCTCGCCCGAAAATGGGTCCTTTGTTTCGTCGCAGACCCCAGGAGCACCGGCCGGGCCCGCGAGGGCCCGGCCGGGTTCGTGTCCGGAGGTGCGTGAGGCACGGGGGGGCGCGCCCACGAGCGCACGCGTCCGGACGGCGAAGGGACGATCGCGTCGTGCCGGGCCCGCGTCAGCCCTCGTTGCCGAAGTACGGCGTCACCGACCCGCCGGCGCGCACGGCCACGTCGAGGACCCCGTCGCCGTTCACGTCGCCGATCGCGACGGCGTCGATGGCGCCGCCGGGCGTCAGCGTGTCGGCGAGGGTGAACGCGCCGACGCCGTTGTTCATCAGGACGTAGACGTTGGCGGCCGTCGCGACCACGAGGTCGGCGTCGCCGTCCTCGTCGAGGTCCGGCGCCTCGAGCGCGACCACGGTCGCCTGCTCGCCGAGCGTGACCGTCACGATGTCGGGCGCGCCGACGTTCGCCGTGCCGTTCGCGAGGTTCGGCAGCACCGCGACGCGGACGCCGCCGCCCGCGACGGCCTGCAGGCCGACGACGACGTCGGTGCCGTCGGCGCCGTCGAGGAGCCCCCAGGCCGTCGCCGACGAGGCCGGCGTCGGCAGCGTGTGCGTCGTGCCGGCGAGGAACCCGCCGAGGCCCGCGTTCTCGGCCACGAGGACCGAGCCGAGCAGCGTGATGCCGACGAGGTCGCCCTGGCCGTCGCCGTCGAGGTCCGGCGTCGCGATGCCCGTGAGGAAGCCCGACGGCGACAGGTCCACCGACGTGAGGAAGCCGCTGCCCGTCGTGCCGTCGAAGCGCGTGAGCGCGCCGGCGAGACCCATGATCACGTCCTCGTCCGCGTCGCCGTTCAGCCGCGCGACGCGCAGGCCGCGCGCGCCCGCCGTGCCCGCGCCGGTGAGGTCCGTGCGGTCGAACACGCCGAGCACGTTGTTCACCGTGGCCGCCTCGAGGTGGTCCACGATGCCGTCCTCGCACCACACGAGCACGTCGGTGTAGCCGTCGTCGTCGAAGTCGCCGGTCCCGAGCGCCCGCGGCTCGTGGCCGTCGAGCGCGTACGGGCTCTCGGGGCCGAACCCGTTCGCCTGGCCGTCGTGCACGATCAGCTGGTCGAAGATCCCGCCGCGCACGGCGAGCAGGTCGGCCGTGCCGTCCTGGTCCATGTCGGCGAGCGCGATGTCGCCCTGCGAGGCGCCGAGCCCGAGCACGGTGCCCGCGGCGAACGTGCCGTTCCCGGCGCCGCTGCCGCCGCCGCTGCCGCCGCCGCACGCGACGGCGAAGGCCGCCGCGGTCGCGGTCGCGAACGTGAGGATTCCACGCATGGTCTGTCTCCTGGGCGTCGGGGACTCCGACGGCGCTTCGGCGGGGGGATGCGCGTCGCGCCGCGACCTTGCCCGTCACCGGCACGCCACGCCGCTACCGGGCCCGGACGCATCGGGGGCGGTCGGGGGGCGCGGCACGCGAGGCCCGGGGCGCGCAAGTCCATGGCCCGCCGGGCCTTGCGTCGACGGGATCGCGCGCGGCCTCCGGGCGGCCTGCGCGCCGCGGCGTTGGGGCCAGCCCTTGCTCTCCCGTGGCGTGGCCTCGACGGTCCGTCGAGGCGTGGAGTCCTCGCCATGCGCACGACTTCCTCCGGGCCGGCCCGCCGTCGCGCCGCGACGCTCGCGCTGCTCCTCGGGGTCGCGGCGTCGCTCGTCGCGACCGCGGTCCCGTCGGCCTCCGTCGCCGCGGCGCCCGACGGTCCGCCGCCGCTCCCGCGCGCCGGCACGCGCGCGGAGGCGCGCCTCGAGCTCGGCCGGCGGCTCTTCTTCGACCCGCGCGTCTCGCGCGCCGGGATGCGCTCGTGCGCCGACTGCCACGACCCGGAGCACGGCTATGGCGACCGCGAGCGCAAGAGCCTCGACGACCGCGGCCGCACGCGCCGCCACAGCCAGACGCTCCTCGACGGGCACCTCAACCCGAACGTGCACTGGGACGGCGCGTTCCGCCGCGTGGGCGACGCGGTGACCGCGCGCGTGACGCTCGCGTCGCGCGGGCGCATCAGCAACGGCCACGAGTTCGCGGCGGCCGGCCCGCGCGCGGGCGTCGGGGCCGAGCCGAAGGGCGACGACCGCGACTGGGCCGACCGCGGCGGCAGCGGCGGCGTGGACCGCGAGGGCGGCGGCACCGTCGAGGCGCCCGAGGTCGATCGCCCGGTCCCGCCGAGCGACGGCGACGGGTACGACTCTTCCGCGCCGCGGGGCGAGGGCGGGCCGATGGAGCCCGGCGAGCCGTGTGTTCGCGCGCCGAGCGGCGAGGGCGACCGCGCCGAGACCCCGCCGCCGGCCTCGGCCGCCGCTCCGCCCCCGACGACGCCGAGCACGCCGGCCTCGCCCTCGACCCCGCCGTCGCCGCCCGCGCCCGCGCCGGCCGCGGGCGGCGTCGCGGCCGCGGCGCCGGGCGCGCACGCGGAGGACGGC
>JAEUHO010000417.1 GCA_016795345.1 Planctomycetia bacterium
CCAAGGGGCTTCTCGAAACCTCCGACCTGGACTCGACGCGGCGACAAGTGACGGCGTGGCTAGAACTGGCCGCACAGCAACGCGAACGAGTGGCCCGTGTTCGCAAGTCTTGGCGCCTCGAAGTGCTCGATCTCGATCTTGCCTCTCTACGAGAGGAGTTGGTGCGTGCGAACAGGTCTGTTGCGCCGCTCGGCTGGTGGCGGGCTCGTGGTGCGCGGAGGACGCTGGCGTCGATGTGGGCCTCGACGGATCGAGTCCCCGTGCGGACAGTGCTAGTGGGCGTGATTGACGAGTTGCTGGAGTGCCGTCTCGGACGAGAGCATCTCTCCGCTGCGCACGCCGGCGCTCGACAAGTCTTGGACTCCGGATGGCGTGGGATCGACACCGACGAGACCGCCATTCGAGCGCAACTCGCTTGGTCGGACTCGTTCCAGCGAGTCCTGTCGCGCGCCTTCTCCTCCAGTGGCGAACGCGTGGGTGACGCACGGAGCAGGTGGATCGAACTTGTCACACAGCAGAGGGACCTCCTGGCCAACGACGGGGCGTTGGGGCGGAAGCTCCGCGCGCTTGAGGATGCCATCAGTGTGCTCGCAGCGCAGGTGAGCAGCGCCGCGAGGCTCGTTTCGATGGATGAATCCGATTTGGTTGGCCCTGCGGATGCAGCCGGTTACGCTGCGCGAGTTGCCGAGGTCGCTCGTGGATGGGTGAGCGGATTGCCGCAGTTGCGCCGGTGGTGTGCTTGGCGGCGCGCAAGAGCGCAGGCGATGGATGGTGGGCTGGGTGCGATCGTTGCAGCGATCGAAGATGGAAGGATCGAGCCCCGCGATGTCGAGCGTAGCTTCGATCGGTCCTTCTTGGAGGCATGGCTGGGAGCGCTCTTCAGGAGTGACCGAGAACTTGGGGACTTCTCCCGCACTGCGCATGAGGACAAGATTCGTCGCTTCCGGAACCTCGACATGCATGTGGTCGAGACTGCGCACGAGGTCGTCGCGGCTCGACTTGCCGCCCGCGTCCCTCGTGGAACGATGGAGCTTTCCGGCCAGAGCACCTCCGAGATGGGGATCCTCCACCGTGAACTTGGGAGGCAGCGGGGCCATACCCCGTTGCGGAAGCTCCTACAGCGCATTCCCAATGTGATGACCCGCCTCAAGCCGTGCTTTCTCATGAGCC
This sequence comes from Planctomycetia bacterium, assembly GCA_016795345.1. Taxonomy (GTDB): domain Bacteria; phylum Planctomycetota; class PLA2; order PLA2; family JAEUHO01; genus JAEUHO01. The sequence goes on from JAEUHO010000417.1 coordinate 1,171, forward strand.
CACTCTCGGTGGCTCAGTACCTCGACGTCGATTTCCCCGCATTCGACATAGTGGTCTTCGATGAGGCATCTCAGATTCCGGTTTGGGATGCCGTGGGGGCCATCGCGCGGGGAACCCGTCTGATCGTTGTGGGCGACTCGCGCCAGCTTCCGCCGACGAACTTCTTCGGGAAGGTCGACGATGAAGAGCTAACTGACGAATCTGAGGTGCAGGACCTCGACAACATTCTCGATGAGTGTCGTGTCGCGAGAATTCCTCGTCTTGAGTTGAAGTGGCATTACCGGAGCAGGCATGAGAGCCTCATCGCATTCAGCAATTTCAACTACTATGAGAACCGACTTCTGACCTTTCCATCTGCGCAACTCGCATCGACAAATCTGGGCGTCGTATGGAGACATGTTCCAAATGGCGTCTACGACCGCGGCCGGTCGCGCTCGAACCTTGCTGAAGCCGAGGCAGTTGTCGCGCATGTCGTGGCGCGGCTGGAGGACCCGACGCTCTCGGCAAAGTCGATCGGGATCGTCACGTTCAGCATCGCACAGCAGGCGCTTGTCGAGGACTTGCTCGATGAGGCGAGACGCACACACCCGTCGATCGAGCCGTACTTCTCAGGAGAACGCGAGGAGCCGGTGTTCGTCAAGAACCTCGAGAACGTCCAGGGCGATGAGCGGGACGTGATCCTGTTCTCCGTTTGCTATGGGCCGGACCGGGATCAGAATGTCGGCGTCAATTTCGGCCCCCTGAATCGAGACGGTGGGGAGCGGCGGCTAAACGTCGCGATCACCCGCGCGCGGGAGACGCTCGTTGTGTTCTCCACGCTTAGGTCGGAGCAAATCGATCTCTCGCGAAGCCGTTCGATTGGGGTCCGGCACCTGAAGGACTTCCTCGACTACGCGCATCGAGGTCCCGTCGCATTGGGCGGCGGCCTGGACGTCAGTTCACTCGCCGAGTGCGAGTCGCCGTTCGAGGAGGATGTGCGCCGCACTCTCGTCGAGCGAGGATGGGAGGTGCAGCCGCAGGTTGGGTGCTCCGGGTATCGAGTCGATCTCGGTGTGAAGGACCCCGACGCTCCGGGGCGATTCCTGCTGGGGATCGAGTGCGACGGCGCTATGTATCACAGTGGAAAGACCGCACGGGATCGCGATCGGCTTCGCCAGGCGGTTCTGGAAGGACTGGGGTGGAGGATCCACCGCGTGTGGTCGACGGACTGGTGGCACGCGAAGGACGAGGAGACAACTCGTCTCCTCGCGGCACTGGCTGAGTCGCGGCGGCCACAGACCGATGGGCGGAACCAGGGGGAGGCACGGGGGGGGGGCGGTGGGTACGCGCAGCGGACTCTTCGCGAGTGCGCCGGAGGTTGCTCCCCGATCAAGCGCGGCCTCGCTACCCCGTCCGTCGAGCCCGGGCGGGTTGGCTGGCGCTTCCCGCTACAGGGTTGCGGGTGTGAGCACGCCGCAGCGGATCATGGTCAGTCCGGAGGCGTTCTACGCGACAACATCCGTCGGGGTAATCGTGTCGCAGATCGAGGACGTTCTGCGTATCGAGGCGCCCATTGAAGAGGGCCTTCTCGCGGAGCGAGTGTCGACCGCGTGGGGACTCCAACGCGTAACCGGTCGTGTCCTCGCGCGACTGAGAGACCTCATTCCGCCGTCGAAGGAAACGTGGTCGGCTGACGGTACCCGACGGTTCCTTTGGCGCGGCGATCAGGACCCCTCGGCATACACCGAGTTCCGGTTGCCTTTGCCCGGTGAGCCAGCTCCACGCGCGGCTGATCGGATCCCGGCCATCGAGATCGCATGTGCAGCACGTGCGATCCTCCGTGACCACGTTCGCATGGACCAGAGCAGCCTCGCACGCGAACTCTGCCGGATCTTCGGATTCGCGAGGATGGGGCACCGGGTTGAGGCCGCGATGTCTGAGGGGATTCGGGAACTTGTATCCAGTGGCGGCGCCTTCGACGCAGCTGGACAACTAGGCTTGAGTCCCTGAGGGACCCTCCGGCACGCACTGGAGACACCTCCGAGGAGATCCTAGCTCGACGACTGCCGGGGCTCCCACACCCGATCAGGTCCATCGCTCTTGTGACTGGCCGGAGGCGGCAGGTGGGGTTCGATCACTGTTGGGTGCTTGTAGATTGCTTTCGGCTCAGCGCGCGAGCTGGACGTCGTCCCGGAGCGCGTCCTCGATGAAGGCGCGCGTCTTCTGGTCCACCCAGTGGTGGCGGACGAGGGGACGGATCGACTCGAACGTCGGCGCGGGCCGGCCGTACTCGCGATAGAGCACGTGGAACTCCGACATCGTCTCGATGGGCTCGCTCCACGACTTGTCGGCCATCCGCATCGCGGCCTCGAACACCGGCAGGTCGGAGTTCTGGTTCGACTTGAAGACGCCCTTCCGGAAGGCGGCCTGGGCCGTCGGCTTCGTCCGCTCGATCTCGGCGCGCAGCGCGTCGGCCGTCTCCGGCTTCGTCCCCGCGCGGGCGCGGTGCAGCAGCTCCTGGGCGCGCCGGAGCGCCTCCTCGCGCGGCGGCCGGGCCTCGCGTGCCGTGATCTGCTTCGCGTTCGTGAACCCGAAGACGAACTGCGTGCAGACCACGCTCCCGCCGTACTCGGTGTCGGTGCCCCGGGCGTACTGCTTCACGATGTCGTTGTCGGTCGCGAGGTTCCAGTACTTCATCCGCAGCGCGAACAGGCCGCGGCGGTACGCGCTCGCCTTCAGCTCGGCCACGGGCACGCCGTAGCGCACCAGCAGGAAGTCGTCGAAGGACAGCGCCTTGTGGTTCGGGTCGATGGCCTCGGCCAGCATCTGCTCGTAGACCGGCCGCTCGAGCTTGAGCGCGGCGTCCACGTCGGCGGGGGTGAACGTGAGGCCCTCGCTCTCGAGGAGCAGGGTGATGCAGTGCTCCTTGAGGTAGCGGCCGACCTCGCTCTCGCCGAGGCGGAGGTAGAGCTCCTCGCCGAAACGCTCCTCGCCGATGTCGGCGCCGTTCACCCGGGCGACGACGCCGGCGGGCAGCCCCTCGCGCTCGATCTTCGCGCGCTTCATCAGCAGCCCCGCGACGACCTCGACCTGCGCGAGCCGCGTGTTCTCGTCCTTCGGCAGCGTGTCGCCGAGGTGCGACTTGTGCGCGGCGATGCGGTCCTTGCGGATCATGGTCTCGACGCGGGTGCGGAAGATCTCCGGGGGCATCCCCATGGCCTTGATGACGTCGGCGAGGCTCTGCTCGCCGCGGCTCTTCTCGCGCGTCTGCTGGTCGAGCTGGCGGTACCGCTCGGCGTAGTCGTCGCTCGTCACCGCGATCCCGAGGCGCTCGGCCTCCTGGCGGACCACGGTCTCCTCGATGACGATCTGCAGCACCGTGGACGGGCCGCTGCGCGGGTCCGCGAGGTCCTTCCGCACGCGCTCGACGAGCACGCGGCGGAAGTCCCGCAGCAACACGTCCTTCCCGCGCACGCGCGCGACCACGCCGGGCGGCAGCGGCGTGCGGGGCGCCGCCGGCTTCGGGGCGGGGGGCGCGCCCGCGGGCGGCGCGACCGGGGCCGACACCGGCGGGGGGGCGTCGGCGGCCAGGGCGGGGCGGCCGACGGCGGCGAGGAGGGCGAGCGCGAGCGGCGCGGGGATCGACCGGCGGGCGGGGGTCACGGCGGGGGCACCTCGACGCGAGGGACGGACCGACCGAAGGTAGGGGCCCCGGGGGCCGGGTCAAGGCGGGCCCCTCTGACCGGGCCGTGACCGTCCCACGGCACCCTTGGACGACGCTCCCTGTAGGGTGTCCGAGATGAACCGCACCGCCTTCCTCGTCCCCGCCCTGATCGTCGCGCTCGTGCTCCCCGCCTGCACGACCGGCGCGCGCGGCAACCGCCGTCCCCGCGGGGCCGACCCCGTCCCCGGCGACGTCACGGCCGCCGCCGAGCCGCCGCCGCAGATCCCGACGGGCCCCGAGCGCATCGAAGGGACGCCGCCCGTCCGCGTCGTCTGGGAGGCCCTCGCCGTCGAGATCGAACAGACCCGCACCTCCCGCAACCGCCAGTCGAGCCTCCCGCAGTTCGGCGAGCCGGACCTCGAGGTGCAGCTCCTCAACGCGTCGTTCACGCCGACCCCCGACCAGACGCGCGAGATGCGCTCGCAGCGCGCGGCGGGCCGCACCGCGCGCGTGGCCGACGCGGAGATGAACGAGCTGCTGAAGGAGCTCCAGAAGCTCGGCTTCTTCGACTACGCGCGGCCCACCGACTCCGTCCGCCCGTACTTCGCCAGCGACCGCGCGCGCGGCCGCATCACCGTCGAGCGCGACGGCGAGAGCGTCACGCTCGTCTCCCAGCGCGGCCTCGGCCTCAACGACGCGACGAAGGAGATCCCCGGGATCTACGCGCAGGCGAAGTACGCCATCCAGATGCTCAAGAACCGCGCCCCGGCCCTCGCCGTCACCGGCGCCAAGGTCACCCCGGCCGACCTCGAGGCGATGAAGCGGTCCGGCGCCAAGGGCGGCGCGACGCCGGCCCCGTCGAAGTAGCGCGGGCCTCCCGGCCGGGCGAGGATGGGCCCGTGATCCCCTTCGCCGTCGTCGTCCCCGCCCGCATCTCGAGCACGCGGCTCCCGGAGAAGCCGCTGCTCCGCGAGACCGGCAAGTTCCTCGTGCAGCACGCCGTCGAGCGCGCCGCGCGCGCGCCCGGCGTCGCCCGCGTCGTCGTGGCGACGGACGACGCACGGATCGAGGCCGCGGTCCGCTCGTTCGGCGGCGAGGTCGTCCGCACGGACCCCGCGCACCCGTCGGGCACCTCGCGCTGCGCCGAGGTCGCGGCGTCGCTCGCCGAGGACGTCGTCGTGAACGTCCAGGGCGACGAGCCGACGTTCGAGCCCGCCGACCTCACCGCCCTCGCCGCGGCCGCCGCGCGCCCCGACGTCGACGTCGCCACGCTCGCGCACCCCGTCGCCCCCGAGGACGCCGCGCGCCCGAGTGTCGTCAAGGTCGTCCTGCGCGCCGACGGCACCGCGCTCTACTTCTCCCGCGCCTCCATCCCGTACGACCGCGCGCGGCACCGCGTCGCCGACGGCGCGCTCGCCCACGTGGGCATCTACGCCTTCCGCCGCACGCGGCTCCTCGACTACGTCCGCCTCCCCGAGGGCATGCTCGCGGGCCTCGAGTCGCTCGAGCAGCTGCGCGCCCTCGAGGCCGGCTGGCGCATCGCGGTCCTCCCCGCGACGCGTCCCGCGCTCGGCATCGACACGCCCGAGGACTACCGCCGCTTCGTCGAGCTCATCCGGTCCGGCCGCGAGACCTGACGCCGCGCGCGGGCCCGTCCGCGCGCCGGGGACCGCTCTCCCCTACGTGCACCCCGCGTTCGGGACCGCGAGGCCCGCTCGCCG
>JAEUHO010000448.1 GCA_016795345.1 Planctomycetia bacterium
AGGTCCTCGTGCACCACCGTGTCGCCGTACTCCGACACCGACACGCCGTCCTTCGCGGCGGCCTCGCCCCACGCCTCGAGGGTCTTCGGCGCGCCGCGCGTGGTGCGCTGCTCGAGGACGTGGCCGCACGCGTGCACCAGCACGAACACGTTCGCCTGCGGGATCACGTTGAGGTAGTCCTGCGAGCCGTGCGCGGCCGCGCCGCCGAGCTCCGGGTAGACCGCGAGCCCGGCCTTCCCGTCCTCCGACACGATCTCGAGCATCCGCCGGTACGGCACGGGCAGGCGCCGGACGTGTGTGAACACGTCCGCGGGCGCGAGTTTCGTCGCGTCCGCGATCGTCACCTTGAACGTGACGGTCCCGAGCGACGCGACCCACTGCCGGCCCGGCGACTTGTCGTTCGGCATCGCGACGGGCTTCGGGCCCGAGACGAGCTTCGGGACGTCGGCGTTCGCCGCCCCGAACGTCGCGGCGAACGGCCGCACGACGTCCACGAGGCGCTCGACCTTCGGCGCGACGGGTGGCGTCGCGCTCCCCGCGCCTGCGCCCGCCCCGGCGTCGCGCGCCGGCCTCGGCGCCTTCGGGGGCGGCACGGGTTCGTCCGCGGCCCACGTCGGGTACGCGAGGCCCGTCGCGAGCCAGAGGAGGGAGGCCACGACGGGCCCGCGCGGACGGAGCGGCTTCATGGCGTCGCAGCCTACGCGGACGCCCGCCGCGCGGCGACGCCCGGGGCGCCCGGAACCGACCGGGCCTTTCGTGCCCGGCGCCGGGCCGCGCGTCACGCCGTCGTGAGGCCGCTCGTCGCGCGGCAGAGCTCGTCGTGGAGCCGCCGCACGGCCTCGACGCGCGCATCGGACCGCCCCGTGCCGACGGTCTCGACCCACCGGCACGACGCGAACGCCTTCGCGGCCGCCTCGTACCGCCTCACCCACGCCGACCGCACCGCGAGCTTCGCCGGGTCGCGCACCGGCCACGTCCCGCCCGCGCGGAAGTGCTCGGCCACGCCCGCGCGCCAGGGCTTGGGGCTCACGCGCGCGCGGAAGCACCGCTGCAGGCGGCACATCCGCTGGTACCGCGCGTCGGCCTCGACGAACCGCATGAACTCGAACGACGCGTCGTCGCCCGCGTCGAACGGCGCGTGCACCGGGAGCAGGCGCGCGCCCGCCGGCGTCTCGTAGACCGCGACGCGCCAGTCGGGGTGGGCCTCGCACCACGCGTGCGTGCGCGCGACCGCCCACGCGAGCGTGTCGCGCACGTGGAGGTCGCGCCGCGCGACGATCGCCCGCGCGGCCGTCGTCAGCGCCCCGACGGCGACGAGGCCCGCGACCCCGCCCGCCCACACGCTCCACCCGAGCAGCAGCGGCCCCGCGAGCAGCCCGACGACGAACCCCGCCAGCGCCCCGACGCACCCCGCGAGGCCGACGTTCGACGCCTGCGCGTCCACGTCCACGAACATCGCGCGCGTCGTGTTCAGGCACGCCGCGCCGTACCCGTTGCGCGTCACGACGACGTCGAGCGCCGGGTGCTCGGCGAGGACCTCCTCGCGGATGGGCAGGCCGTCGGCCCCCGCGTACGCGATCGCGCGTTCGCGCCGCGTGAACGCCTCGAGCGCGTCGGGCCCGCCCTCGCGCAGCGTCGCGACCGCGCCCTCGACGCGCTGCCGCGCGTGCGCGTCGGCCTCCTCCTGGCTCGACGACGACCACCCGAACCGGCGCACCGTGACGTGGTCCCGCCCGGCGAGCGGCTCGCGGTGCGACGCCTCGGACCAGTACCGCGGGATGAACATCGCCACGCCAGCGTACGGTCGCGACGTCGCGAGACCGCGCGTCTTCGGGACGGCGACCCCCTTCCCGGGACGGCGAGGCCCGGCGGCCGGCGGGCCTCGCGTGCGGCGCCGGGGCTCCGCGTCCCGGAACCGCGGTCGGCCCGAGGTGTCAGCGCGCGCGGCGCGCCCGCACGACGAGGCGACGCGACGCGTCGAAGATCGCGCGGAACACGCGCGCGAGGTCGCGGCGGGGGAGGCCCTCGGGCGCGCCGTCGAGCACGGCGCGGAGCATC
>JAEUHO010000478.1 GCA_016795345.1 Planctomycetia bacterium
CGCGCGCGACGCGCTCGCGGGCGCGCTGCGCGCGAGCGGCGACGAGGAGGGCGCGCTCGCGCAGGAGCGGGCGCTGCTCGCCGAGGACCCCGACGACCCGCGGGGCGTCGGCCTGCGCCACGTCGCGCGGCTGTTCACGCTGGGCCGCGATGCCGAGGCCGAGGCCGTGCTCGCGACGCGGGCCGAGGACGCGTCGCCGGGCTGGGTGTGGGCCCGCGTGCTCGCGGCGAAGCGGAAGGGCGAGCGCGTCGCGGCGTCGTTCGCGCTCTCGGAGGCGACGATGGTCGCGTCGTTCGTCGGCCCCTTGCTGCTGACGCGCTCGGGCAAGGTCCCTCGGCCCGAGGGCCTGTCGCGCGACGGGTTCGAGGCGTGCCGCGCGGCCGCCGACGTGCTGCGACCGGCGTTCGAGGCCACGGACGGGGCCCTCGCCTGGTTGGCGACCGTGTTGCCCCGGCCCCCGGATCCCTCGCGCGGGCGGCCCGGCGCGCCACGGTGACGGCACGCGGTCGGGACCGGTGCGCCGTGGCGGCGCGTACGCCATACTCCTAGGCTTCCCGTCGGAGCCCCCCGGCATGCATCTGACCCGCTCGATCGCCCTCCTCGGCCTGCTCGCGTCGTCGGCCCCGTCGCTCGCCCGCGCCGAGGAGCCCGCGGCCGCCGAGACCCTCACCGTGACCGTCCCCACCGAGGTCATCCCGGCGCCGAAGCCGTCGGACCCGCCGCCGCCGAAGGGTGGCGAGCCCCGCGTCGCGGTGATGCCCGTCACCGTCGAGCTGACCACCGGCGCGCCCGAGGGCGTGACGGCGCCCGAGGGCGCCAACGCGTGGCGCGGCGACCTCGAGGTCGGCGGCAAGAAGCTCCCGTTCGGCGTCGTCTGCGCGGGCAGCGCGGGCTGCGCCGTCTACGTGGACGGCAACCGCGACGGCGCCCTCGACCCGGCGACCGAGAGGACGGAGACGCCGGTGGCCGCGTCCCCCGACGGCAGCATGACCGCGCGGCTCGAGAAGGTCCGCCTCGGCGGCGCCGAGGTCGTCGTGACGCTGCAGCGGCGGCCGGCCGGGTTCTCCGGGATGCTCGGTCGTCCGCCGTCCGGCGGCAAGGCGCAGAGCCCGGCGCGCCCCCTCGACTTCACGGCGGCGCCCCCGACCGACACCACGCACGTCGCCGGGCTGCCGGGGAAGGTCCGGTACGCGACCGTCACCGACGGCGAGGCGACGTTCCACGTCGCCGCGGCGCGCGACGGCGATGCCGGCCTGGTCGTCCTCGTGGACGAGAAGCCCGACTTCAGCACGGCGCGACGCCCCACGATGAACGCCATGCCGATGCGACGCGGCAGCCGCGTCCTCGGGATGCGCTGGACCGCGGGCGGCTTCGCGCTCGGCGGCGTCGCCCGCACGATCAACCTGCAGGAGGTCGTGGACAACGCGTGGGCCATGGTGACGCCCGCCGCGACGCGCAAGGGCGCGGCCGAGGTGGAGGGCAAGCCGTACGTCCTCTACCTGCTCGACGGCGACCTCGACGGCGCCTACCGCAGCCCCGAGGACGCGTGGTGGTTCGGGCCGAAGGGCGCGCTCGCGAACCCGAACGTCAACAACATGACCGAGGGCGACGCCCCCGAGCTGCTCGAGGGCGGCCTCGTCTGGACCCTCGAGGGGCTCGCGGACGACGGCACCGCGCGCCTCGTGAGGTCGAGCCGACCGTTCGCGGCCGACGAGGTCCTCCACCGGCGCGCCGAGCGCGTGAACGCGAAGCGCTGGTTCCCCCGCTTCGCCGAGGACAAGGAGTTCGACAAGTCGCACCCCGCCGACCCGGCGCGCAAGCCGGCGGAGAAGCCGCTGCGCTTCCGCTTCGCCCTCACGCTCGACGACGCGAAGGCCCTCGCGGCCAAGGAGGGCAAGCCCCTCCTCGTCGACTTCGAGGCCGACTGGTGCGTCTGGTGCAAGCGGCTCGACTACCACACCTACCCCGACGCCGGCGTCGTGAAGGCGCTCGAGCGGTTCACCTGCGTGAAGATCAACAACGAGCTCGACCCGAAGAAGTCGTGCAACGGGCTCGGCTGGCGCGGCATCCCGGCGGTCGGCGTGTTCGGCGCCGACGGCAAGCCGGTGGTGTTCCGGATGCCCGGGCGCGACGGCAAGGAAGGCCCGGTCGTGGACCACATCCCGGGCTTCCAGATGCCGCAGGACTTCGTGACGACGCTCGACGCCGTCCACGCCGAGTGGGTGGCCGTCTCGGGCGGCAAGCCCGCGCTCACGCTCCCGCCGCCGAAGACCCCCGACACGCCGCGCCCGCCGGCCCCGCCGCCGTCGCCGCTCCCCCCGACGGGCCCGCTGCCGCCGGAGAAGCCCGGCACCCCGGCGCCGACGCCGCCGGAGCCCGCACCGACCGCGCCGCAGCCGGGCACCCCGGAGCCCGCCCCGACGAAGTAGCGACCGCACGTCGCTCGCGTATCGTCCCGGCGGCCGGGCCTCGCGTGCGGGGCCCGGCCGCTTCGTTCCCCGCCCCGTCTCGCCGTCTGGAGCCGTCATGGCCTCGCCCGTCCCCGTCGTCCGCATCGCGCCGAGCCCCACGGGCGATCCCCACGTCGGCACCGCGTACGTCGCGCTGTTCAACCGCTGCGTCGCGCGCCGCGGCGGCGGCCGCTTCCTCCTGCGCATCGAGGACACCGACCGCACCCGCTACGACGCGTCGTCCGAGGGCAAGATCTTCGAGGCCCTGCGCTGGCTCGGCCTCACCTACGACGAGGGGCCCGACGTCGGCGGGCCGAACGGGCCGTACCGCCAGAGCGAGCGCACCGCGCTCTACCGCGAGATGGCCGAGACGCTGCTCGCGAAGGGCGCGGCCTACCGCTGCTTCTGCACCGAGGCCCGCCTCGAGGAGCTGCGCGCGACGCAGCGCGCGATGAAGCTGCCGCCGGGCTACGACGGCTACTGCCGCCGCCTCACGCCGGACGAGGCGCGCAAGCACCTCGCGGAGGGCCGCCCGTACGTCGTGCGCATGATCGTGCCCAAGGAGGGCGAGACGTCGTTCACCGACGACCTGCGCGGCGTCGTGCGCTTCGAGAACCGCACCATCGACGACCAGGTGCTCCTCAAGAGCGACGGCTTCCCCACCTACCACCTCGCCAACGTCGTGGACGACCACGCGATGGAGGTGACGTGGGTGATCCGCGCCGAGGAGTGGATCACCTCGACGCCGAAGCACGTGCTGCTGTACCGCGCGTTCGGCTGGGACGAGCCGCGCTGGACGCACCTCCCGCTGCTGCGCAACGCCGACAAGAGCAAGATCAGCAAGCGCAAGAACCCCACCTCGCTCATCTGGTACCGCGACCAGGGGTTCCTGCCCGAGGGCCTGCTCAACTTCCTCGCGCTGATGGGCTACAGCCTCCCCGACGGCCGCGAGAAGTTCACCCTCGCCGACCTCGAGGCGACGTTCGACATCACCCGCGTGTCGGTCACGGGGCCGGTGTTCGACCTCGAGAAGCTGAAGTGGCTGAACGGCGAGTGGATCCGCGGCCTCTCCGACGACGACCTCGCGGCGCGCCTGGTCGCGCACCACGTCCGCCGCGCCGCCGCGCCCACGCCCGAGGACGCGACGCACCCCGTGCTGACGTGGATGGCCCGCCATCCCGGCGCGGACGCCGCGTTCGCGTCGATCGTGCGCCGGTCCGCGCCGCTGGTGAAGGAGCGCATCCGCACCCTCGAGGAGTACGGCGAGATCGCCGCGTGTTTCTTCCACGACGGCCTGCCGACCTATCCCGCGGCGGACCTCGTCGCGAAGAAGCGCACGCCGGCCGAGAGCCGCGACGCCCTCGTCGCGGTCCGCGCGCGCGTGGCCGCGGCCGAGTTCCGCGCACCCGCGCTCGAGGCGGCGCTGCGCGCGCTGGCCGACGAGACCGGCTGGAAGCCGGGCGACCTGTTCACGCCCGTCCGCACCGCGGTCACGGGCGCGAAGATCTCGCCGCCCCTCTTCGAGACGATGGAGCTGCTCGGTCGCGACACGACGCTGGCGCGCCTCGACCACGCGATCGCCGCGCTGTCGGCCTGACGCGAACGACCCGCACCCGTCGGAGCGTCCGCGGGGTGCGCGCCCCCGCGGGCGGTCGAGTGCCCGGGACCGCGAGGCCCGGCGGCCGACGCGTCACGGGCGCGCCACGCCGCGCGGAACCGCGTTCGCCCGCCGGGCGCGGGGATCGCCGCCCCCGCGAACGGCCGGTCGGTCGACGAACGGCGTCCGCCGGCGGTGCGACGGCGGACGCCGAGGGGAGACGGGCGAACCGCGAACCGGACGCGTCAGCGGCGGTACGACGCCGCGGCGGCCATGGGCGGCTTGCAGTCCGGGCAGTCCTCGGCCGGCGCGGGCGGCGGCGGCGGCATCGGCGCGCCGAGCACCGGCGCCTCCGACGGCATCGGCGCGGGCGGCGGCGCCATGGGCGCGGGCGCGGGCGCCATCGCGAGCGGCGGCGGGCAGGCGTCGCCCGAGCAGTCCCGGCCGTCGTGGAACAGCTTGCGGTCCGGCGAACGGGCCGGGAACACCGCGACGTGCGCCGTCGCGTCGCCCTCGGTGCCGTCCTCGGCCGCGAGGTGGACCGTGTACCGGCCGGGACGCGGCGCGATGAACGTCAGCTTGCGCGTCGCGCCGCGGTCGAGGAGCACGCGCGGCGGGCACGCGCCCGCGATCTGGTTCTCGATCGCCAGCGCCCGCATCCCGTCCGGGCCCTTCACCATCAGGACCTTCGGCGTCACGTTGCACGCGTGGTCGGGCTTGATCTGGACGACGCAGTTCGCGCCGCGCGTCGCGATGAACGAGACCTTCTCGTCGGACTCGGGCGTGAGGAAGAAGCGCTGGTCCGACTGACCCGCCAGCCGCATCGCGTAGGAGAAGCGGTACATCTGCTCGGCGCCGCACGCCTCGCGGCACAGCTTGCCCGTGTACGTCCCGGTCTTGCGGAGGATCACGCCCTGGGCGGAGAGGCCGCCCTTGCTCACCTTCACCGGCGCGTCGAGGGCGCGGCCCTCGGGGTCGGTGATCGTCAGCGTCGGGGGCGCGCCGTCGCCGCAGTCCACGGCGAGGTCGAGGTCGAGGAGCGTGTAGGCGACGCCCTCGAAGTGGAAACACTGGCACTGGCCGGGGCGCAGGTTGCCGATGAGCGTGTCGCCCGGCATCACCTGCGACACCTCGGGCGCCGTGCCCGCCGCGATCGAGGTGCACGGCGTCCCGAGCTGGGGCGCCTCCACCCGCGGCTCGAAGGAACCGTCGCGCTTCCACGACGAGCGGCACCCGCCGAGCCCGAGGGCCGCGACCGCCGCGAACGCCACCGCCATCGCCGACTTGCGCATGGAGCCGCCTCCCACCGCACCCGGCCGGACCGCGTCCCGAGGGGCGTTCGACCACGGGTCGAAACGACACGACCACCCGGGACACGAACCGGCTGCTACCGTAGATCGGTGGCCGAACCCCTTCCCTTCACCGTCCTCTCCGTCGGCGGCACCGACCCCACGGGCGGCGCCGGCGTCGCCGGCGACCTCAAGACGTTCGCCGCCCACGGCGCGTACGGCGCCGCCGCGGTCGCCGCGGTCACGGCCCAGAACCACCGCGGGGTGACGGCGGCCGTCGAGGTGGCCCCGGACCTCGTCCGTGCCCAGGTCGAGGCGGTCCTCGCCCAGGTCGCGCCGCGGGCCGTGAAGACGGGGATGCTCTTCGCGCCGGCGACCGTCGCCGCGGTCGGCCGGGCCCTCGCGAACCTCGGCGCCCCCCTCGTCGTGGACCCCGTCCTCTCCGCCAGCGCCGGCGGCACGCTGGCCCGGGCGGGCCTCCTCGAGGCGCTCGCGGCCCACCTCCTCCCCCGCGCCGCCGTCGTCACCCCGAACCTCGACGAAGCCGCCGCCGCCCTCGGCTGGGCCGTCGCCCCGGGCGCCGAGGTCGCGGCCGCGCGGGCCTTGCGGTCCCGATGGGGCGGGGTCGCCGTCCTGTTGAAGGGCGGGCACGGGGCCGGCGACGTCGCCGTGGACGTCCTCGCGACGGAGGAAGGCGTCTTCTCCCTGTCGTTGCCCCGCCTCCCGGTGCGGGACGGGCACGGATCGGGGTGCGCCCTCTCGGCGTCCATCGCCTGCCGGCTCGCCCGCGGCGACGCGCTCCTGACGGCGGTCGTCGGGGCGAAGGGGTACCTCCACCGGGCCCTCGCGGCGGCGGCGCCCCTCGGCGTCGGCCGGGGCCCGGTCCGCCACGACGTGCCCGCCGACGCGACCGACCCCGTCGTCGGGATCGCCGGTCCGCACTGACGGCGGACGCGACGCGCGACGCCGTTCGGTAGGCTGCGGGGGTGCAGCCCGGCGCGACGCCCCCCGCCGACCCCGACCCGCTCCTCGGGCGGATCCTCGGGGCCACGTACCGGCTCGACGCGCGGCTCGGCGCGGGCGCCATGGGGACCGTCTACCGCGCGCACCACGTCCTGCTCGACCAGGACTTCGCCGTGAAGGTGATCGCCCCCGGCCTCGCCGGCGACGCCGACGTGCGCCGGCGGTTCCTCGTCGAGGCCCGCAGCCTCGCGGCGTTCACCCACAAACACGCCGTGCAGGTGCGCCACTGCGGCGAGGACGGGGGCGTCCTCTACCTGGCGATGGACCTCGTCCGCGGCGAGACGCTCGCCGACCTCCTGGCGCGCGAGGCCCCGCTGCCAGCCCCGCGCGCGGCGGAGATCGCGGCGCAGGTGCTCTCGGCCCTCGACGAGGCCCACGCGGCGGGGATCGTCCACCGCGACCTGAAGCCGGGGAATGTCATGGTCGAGACGACGCGAGGCCCGGCCGGCGCCGTGGACCGCGCGCGGGTCCTCGACTTCGGGCTGGCGCGCATCGTGGACGCGGAGCGCGCCGCCCTGCCGAGCGCCTACGCGTCGTTCGGTGGCGACGTCGTGGGCACGGTGGCCTACATGGCGCCGGAGCAGCTGCGCGCCGACGACGGCGTGGACGGCCGCGCGGACCAGTTCGCGGTCGGGGTCGTCCTCTACGAGATGCTGACGGGCACCGCGCCCTTCCCGGGCTCGTCCACGATGTCGATCGCGCTGCGCGTCGTCGAGCACCCGCCGGCGCCGTGGACCGGCGACGCCCTCGCGGCGGTGTCCGCGCCCCTGCGCGCGGTGGTCGAGCGCGCGCTCGCGAAGGACCCGGCGGCACGGTTCCCCTCGGCGGGCGCGATGGCGGGCGCGATCCGCGACGCCCTCGACGGTCGGGCGCCGCCCGCCGCGACGCCCCCGCCGACGCCCGCCGCGACCGACGATGGGGCCCGCGCGCGCCCCGCGGCCCCGCGCGGTCCCGGCGGGCCGCGGCGGGCCCGCTGGATCGGAGCGGGCCTCGCGGTCGTGGGGATCGGGCTCGCGACGTGGTCGCTCGTCGGTCGGGCGGGCCCGGCCGATCGCGCGTCCGCAGCCCGCGCCCGCGGCGAGTCGGCGCTCGCCGACGGCCGTTGGTCGGAGGCGGTGGACGCGTTCGGCGAGGCGATCGCCGCCTCGCCCCGCGACGGCGCCGCGTGGCTCGGGCGCGCGGAGGCCCGCATCGGGCTCGCGGACCGTAACGGGCGCGCGGACCTCGACGAGGCGGCGCGGCTGCGCCCCGGCGACCCCGACGTGCTCGCGGCGCGCGGTCGGTACTTCGCGGCGGTCGAGAAGGACCGCGCGGAGCTCGAGAAGGCCGTCGTGGCCGCGCTCTCGGCGGACGAGCACGCGGTTGAGCCGCGGGTCGTCCGGGCGGAGGCGTGCCTCGCGGCGGGCGACCTCGCGCAGGCCGCGCTCGACGTCGCGGCGGTCGAGCGCGACGCGCCCGACGACCCGCGGGGGCCGGCGCTGCGGGCCCGCCTGCGGGTGGCGGAGGCCGAACGCGAGCGGACCGACGGCGCCCGCCGCGACGCGCAGCTCGCCGAGGCCGTCGAGGCGGGCCGGCGCGCCGCCGCCCTCGACGCTCGGTGGTCCGGCGGGCCGCGCGTGCTCGCGGTGGCGCACCAGCACCAGGGCACGCTGGCGAAGGAGCGGGGCCTGTACGACGCGTCGCGGGCGCGGCTCGCGGAGGCGGAGGCCGCGGCGACGGAGGCCCTCGAGCGCGCCGCGCGGCACCCGACCCACCGCCGCCAGGGCGCGACGATCGTGACGCTGCGGAACGAGCGCGCCGGGCTGCGGTTCCTCGCGCTCGACATGGCGGGCGCCGCGGCCGACCTCGAGGAGGCCGTGCGGCGCGCGCCGCGCGACACCGAGCTCCTCTCGACGCTGGCGTTCGCGCGCCAGCAGACCGGCGAGCACGAGAAGGCCATCGAGGTCTACGCGCGGCTGTACGGCATCACCGGCACCAAGGATCACGTGTTCCGGCAGGCCTTCGGCTGGCAGCGGCTCGGGGACGAGCGGGCCGACCTCGGCGCGGTCGGCCCGGCCCGCGCCGCGTACGACCGCGCGATCGCGGTCTACGACGAGGCCCTGAAGCGGTTCCCCGACGCCGCCGACCTCCCCGCGTACCGCGGCGAGACGTACGCGCGCCGCGCACGCCTGACCCGCGGCCCCGCGCGCGAGGCCGACCTCGCGCGCGCCCGCGCCGACCTCGACGCGGTGGTCGCGGCGCACCCGGACGACGGCGAGGCGCTCCTCCGCCGCGGCGAGTGGGCGCTGCTCGCCGGCGATCCCGCGGCCGCCCTCGTGGACCTCCGGAAGGCGATCGGGGACCGGAAGGACCGCACCCCGCGCTTCTACGCCCGGCTCGCGATGGCCACCGTCGAACGCGCGGCCGATCCCGCCCTCGACGCGGCCGCCCGGCGTGCCCTGGCCGACGAGGCGGTCACCGCGGCCCAGCGGGCCGTGGACCTGCTGCCGGACCAGGCGGCGTCCGTGCTGCCGCTGCTCGTGTCGGCGCACCTGCGCGCCGCGGCGACCCACGGCCCCGGCGACGCCGCGCCCCGCGACGCCGCGCTCGCGAGGGCGTCGAGCGCCCTCGTCGCGCTCGAGGCCGCGGCGGAGCGCGTGCCGCCCGACGAAGCGGAGCGCGCGAAGGCCATCGTCGCCCACGCCCGCGCCGAGGCCCGGCTCGCCGCCGGCGACGCGCAGGCCGCGGTCGAGGCGGCGCGGGACGCCGTCGCCCGGCGGGACGCGGAGCACGCGGCCGGCCGATGGTCGCTCGACGCCCGCTGGGTCGAGCGCCTCGCCGACGCCCTCGCGGCGAGCGGCGACACGGCGGGGGCCGCGGCGGCCCGCGCCCGCGCCGCGACGCTCCCGCGCTGACGCGGGCCGCGATCCCTTCGGGACCCCGGGTCGCAGCGGTACCCTGACGTGCGTCACGGCCCCCCGCGGGCCCGTCGGGATCCGGTCGCCCCGTGAAGATCGCCATCGTCGGTGCCGGTGTCCTCGGAACGTCGCTGGGCATCCTGCTGCGGCGCGCGAACCACGAGATCGTCGCGATCTCGAGCCGCACGCTGAAGTCGGCGCGGGCCGCCGTCGCGGCCATCGGCGGCGGCGCCGTCGTCTCCGACCCCGGCACCGCGGCCCTCGGGGCCGACGTCGTCCTCCTCGCGGTGCCGGACCGCGCGATCCCGATGGTGTCGATCCAGGTCGCGTCGGGCGGGGCCTTGCGTCGCGAGGCCGTGGTCGCGCACCTGTCCGGCGCGCTGCCGGCCGGCGTCCTCGCGGGCATCCACGCCGCGGGCGGCTGGCAGGGCTCGCTGCACCCGCTGCAGTCGTTCGCCGACGTCGAGACCGCCGTCACGACCCTGCCCGGGTCGTTCATGTTCCTCGAGGGCGATGCCGAGGCCGTCGACGTCCTCCGCAGCCTCGCGATCTCGCTCGACGCGCGGCCCGTCCCCATGACGTCGTCGGGCAAGGCGCTCTATCACGCGGCCGCCTGCGCCGCGTCGAACTACCTCGTGACGCTCGCCGACTACGCGACGGAGCTGATGACCCGCGGCGGCGTCCCGCCCGACGTCGCGCTCCCCGCGCTCCTCCCGCTGATCCAGGGCACGGTGCGCAACCTCGCGACGGTGGGCCTGCCGGACGCGCTGACCGGCCCGATCGCGCGCGGCGACGTCGGCACGGTGCGCGGGCACCTCGCCGCGCTGCGACGCGCGCCGGGCGACCTCGTGCGCGTGTACGTCGCCCTCGGCCGCAAGACCGTCGAGGTCGCGCTGCGGAAGGGCAAGCTCGACCGCGGCTCGGCCGACGAGCTGCTGGCGCTCTTCGCCGACCCGCCGGCCTGACCGACGTCGTGGTTGCGCGCGGCCGTCGGACCCCGCGCGCCGCGAGCGAGCGCAGGGGTCGGCGGACGGCGACCCGGGGGATGGGGGCCCGTGCGGGGGAAGGGGACGGCTCCCCTTCGGCCCCGGGCGGCCGTGGGCTCCTGGTCGGTATCCCGGTGACACCGGGAGGGTGTGCGTATCCTGCGGATCGTGGCTAGCCTCTGGCTGGGGGCGGAGCCCTCATGCCGATCACGCCGTCCCTCACCGAGTCCCCCGTGCCCGTCCACAACAGTCCCGAACGCTGGGCCCGATTCATCGAGGAGCACGCCCCGGGCCTGACATGGCTCGCGAGCACGCTGCTCGAGTGGGCCGAGCTCCCCCCGGGCGCGCGGCGCGCGTGGCTCGTCACGGCCCAGGCGACACGTGCCGGCGAGGTCGAGGCGCTGGCGGCGCTTCACGAGGGGACCGGCCTCCTCGCGATCGCCGCGAAGCCCGGCACGCCCCCGCCGCTGTTCGGCGAGTCCGACCGCGTGCGCCGCATCGTCGGCAGCCCCGAGACCGTCGAGGCGATGTTGCGCTCGGTCCCGGTGCTGATGCTGCGCCGCGGGCCCGGCGTGCGCCGGCTCGTGTTCGTCCACGACGGCGAGAACCCGCCGAAGCGCCACCCCGCGCTCCGTCGCGCCGAACCCGGGAGCGAGCCGGCGCTCGACGCGCTCCGCAAGCTCGCCACCGAGGGCGGCGAAGGCGTGCTCGAGGCCGACCTCGCGGGCGGCGTGCAGCAGGGCGCGCTCTGGGCCGTGCAGCGGGCCGCGGGGCCCGTCGCGATGTTCCGCGTCGAGGCGGTCGCGCGCCGACGCATCCAGGTCGTGGACGTCTGCGTGCACCCCGACGAACGCGAGCGCGGGCTCGGGACGGCGCTCCTGCAGTCCGCCGCCGCGGTCGCCCGCGCGGAGTACGCCCGCGGCTGCGTCGTCACGGCCCCGGCCGCCGAGGCCGCGGAGCGCACGGCGGCCCGCTCCGGGTTCACGCCCGCGGGGATGCTCGAGGACGTCACGTTCGCGTAGCGCCGGGTCGGGCGCCGGACGCCGGCGACGGCCGCGGGACGCACCCCCGCTCCGGCAACGCCACACCGCCGCCGGCGCCCCACGCGCCGGGGGTCGGTGTGGGCCCGGTGCGGCACACTGGAGACATGAGCCCCGCCTCCGACGCCCACGACGAGTACGAGAACCCCCTTGCGACCCGGTACGCCGGCGAGGCGATGCGGAAGCTCTTCTCCGCGCGGCACCGCATCCGCACGTGGCGGTCGCTCTGGATCCTCCTCGCCGAGGCCGAGCAGGCCCTCGGGCTGCCGATCACCGCGACGCAGCTCGACGACCTGCGCCGCAACGCCGACCGCATCGACTTCGAGGCGGCGGCCCGCTACGAGAAGCGCTTCCGCCACGACGTGATGGCCCACGTCCACGCGTACGGCGACGTCGCCCCGTCGGCGAAGGGCGTGCTCCACCTCGGCGCCACGTCGTGTTACGTCACCGACAACGCCGACGCGATCCTGCTCCGCGAGGCGCTGCGGCTCGTCGAACGCGGGCTCGCCGAGGCGATCGCCGCGCTCGAGGCGTTCGCGCGGCGCTTCGCGGCCACCCCCTGCCTCGCGTTCACGCACTTCCAGCCCGCGCAGCCCACCACCGTCGGCAAGCGCGCCTGCCTCTGGCTGCTCGACCTCGTGGACGACCTCGCGCAGGTCCGCCGCGCGATCGAGGAGGTCCCGTTCCTCGGCAGCAAGGGCACGACCGGCACGCAGGCGTCGTTCCTCGCGCTCTTCGACGGCGACGCCGACAAGGTCGAGGCGCTCGACCGCGACGTCGCGCGCCGGGCCGGGTTCCCGCGCTCGGTCCCCGTCTCGGGCCAGACCTACTCGCGCCGCGCCGACTGGAAGGTCATGGCGACGCTCGGCGGCATCGCCATCAGCGTCACGCGCTTCTCCAACGACGTGCGCCTGCTCTCGGGCCTCAACGAGCTCTCGGAGCCCTTCGAGGCCGAGCAGATCGGCTCGAGCGCCATGGCCTACAAGCGCAACCCCATGCGGTCCGAGCGCATGGCGTCGATCGCGCGGTTCCTCCTCTCGCTCGTGCCCGCCGCCGGGCAGACCGCCGCCGGCCAGTGGCTCGAGCGCACCCTCGACGACTCCGCGGCCCGACGCCTCTTCCTCCCCGAGGCCTTCCTCGCCACCGACGCGATCCTCCGCCTCCTCACGAACGTCGCCCGCGGCCTCGTCGTGAACGAGGCGGTCGTCGCGACGCGCCTGCGCGCCGAGCTGCCCTTCATGGCGACGGAGGAGGTGCTCATGCGCGCCACCCGCGCGGGCGGCGACCGCCAGGCGCTGCACGAGCACATCCGCCGCCACAGCCTCGACGCGCGCGCCGCGATCCTCGCGGGCGCCACGCGCAACGACCTCCTCGACCGCCTCAAGGCCGACCCCGCGTTCGCCGGCGTCCGCGACGAGATCGACGCGATGGTCGATCCCCAGCGCTTCATCGGGATCGCGCCGCGCCAGGTCGAACGCTTCCTCGCCGACGAGGTCGCCCCGGCCCTCGCGCCCTACCGGGCCCACCTCGGCGCCGAGGTCCGCATCGACGTCTGACCCCGCGCCCGCCGACGCGAGGCCCGCCCGCTCGCGAGCCCGACCCGACGCGCCGACCAGGGTCCGGGGGCCTTCCTCGACCGCCCTCCACCCGGGGGGAGGGCGCCCAGGAACGCCGCCCCCCGGTGCGCGGGCGGCCTGCGGAGGCGACCGGGCCTCGCGTACCGCTCGCCCGGGGGATCGTCCCAGGTCCTCCCGTGGCCGTTCCCCCGCCCGTGGGGACCGTGTGTAGACGCAACCGTAGATCTTCAAAGCAGTTAGACGCGCCGTGTTGCGCCGTCTTGTGCCTAACGTTCGCCGGGGGATTGCGCCGATAGGTGCGGCGTGACGTCGGGTCGCGAGACCCGGCGGGGATGTGGCCAACCGCCTGTGAGGCACGGCCATGCGTACGACGAGTTCGATTGCGGTTCCCCGGTTCGCCCGGCGCCGGCTCCTCCGTGGAGCCGTGGCCGGCGGTCTCCTCCTGGCCCTGGCGGGGCTCTCCGCCTGCGGCGCAGGCGGCGCCGGGGGTGGGGACGACGGGGGCGGCACGCCCTCGGCGATCAACATCCAGACGACCACCCTGCCCACCGCGGGGCTCAACGTCGCGTACTCGACGACCCTGGTCGCGAGCGGCGGCGACGCCCCGTACACGTGGTCGGTGCAGAGCGGGTCGAGCCTGCCGCCCGGCCTCGCGCTCGCGGGCAGCGGCGCGCTGACCGGCTCGGCGACCAGCCTCGGCACGTTCGTCTTCAGCGTCGTCGTGTCGGACGCGAGCGCGCCGGCGCAGACCGACTCCGCGACGTACAGCCTCACGGTGAGCTCGTTCGACGCGAGCATCTCGCTGCTGCGGTTCGGCGAGGCGTGGACCGGCGAGTCGTACCCGGTCTCGGCCGTCGGCGCGTCGAGCACGACGTTCACGCTGGTGCAGAACCAGAGCGGCGGCCAGATCCTCGGCGCGAACCCCGGCGCGGGCACCGCGACGTACAAGGCCGGCCCGAACGCGGGCACCGACCGCATCCGCGCGACGAGCGGCTCCGGCGCCACCGAGGACCTCGACGTCCTCGTGCAGCCGAACCCGGTCGCGAACATGACCGCGTCGTTCTCCGGGAGCGACGTGTGGCACGTGCGGTTCTCGGGCAAGTTCGAGGGCACCCACCCCTACGCGAGCGACTACCACTGGGCGCTCGTGACCATGGGCCTGCGCGACCCGTCGAGCACCTCCAGCACCGGCACGACGGCGGACGAGGTCGCGAACCTCTACGTGCGCCGCGCGGTCCTCTCGGCGCTCAACGTCCACTACCTCCGCAACGCCGACGGCACCCAGGGCGCGAACGGCCTCGAGATCACGTTCCCGTTCGACGAGCCCCAGTTCCCCCACGTCGCCCCGGCGAACGGCAACGTCGCGTCGCCCGCCATCAACCAGTTCAACGTCGTCTCCATGATCGCGGGCGGCGACAGCGGCGTGCTCGGCACCGCCTACCTCGACGAGGTCGACAACGTCTGGCAGGAGAACGACACGACCTCCGCCCAGGGCGGCAAGCTCGGCGTCTTCCTCGACGAGCTCGTCCCGATCTTCAACGCGGCCTTCAACAACAAGACGCTCACCGCGACCCCGATCGGCAGCGGCGACGTCGCGGCGCTCAAGGCCCTCCTGTACGGCACGGCCTCGCCCGGCGGCCGCTACGCCGAGATCCAGCGCGTCGTCGAGGGCTTCGCGAAGACCGTCAGCGTGACGCTCGCGCACGAGATCGGCCACTCCCTCGGCCTCACGCACACGTCGCCGTCGGTCACGGGCTCGACGATGAACGCGGGCTCGGTGATCTCGCCGGCCGCCAGCTACTCGTTCACCGCGTCCGACCTGACCAAGCTGCGCGGCGCGCTGCCCGGCCCGGGTCGCGGCGGCTCGCCGCTGCGCGTCGAGGCCCTGCGCATCGCCGGCCCCGACGAGGGCGACCCCGTCGGCGTCCCGGTGGTCTGCAGCTGCCGCATGCACCAGCGCTGACGC
>JAEUHO010000500.1 GCA_016795345.1 Planctomycetia bacterium
TCGGCCGACAGGTCCGCCGGGCGTTTCCCCCACCACGCCGCCGCCGCGGCCGTCGCGCCGCGCAGGTTGCCCGGCAGCGGCACGGCCTCGAGGTACCGCGCGAGGATCTCGGCCTTCGAGAGCCGCCGCTCGAGCTGCCACGCGCGGAACGCCTGCCGGGCCTTCCCCGCGACGGTGCGCGGCGCGGGGTCGACGAGCCGCGCGAGCTGCATGGTGAGCGTGGAGCCCCCCTCGACCGCGGCGCCGGCCGCGACGCACCGCGCGGCCGCCCGCACGAGGGCGCGCGGGTCGACGCCGCGGTGCGCGAGGAACCGCCGGTCCTCCGCCGCGAGGAGCGCGTGGACGAGGTGCGGCGACGCGTCCCCGAGCACGAACGGCAGCCGCCGCTCGCCCGCCCCGTCGAGCCCGACGCGCAGCCAGGTGCCGTCGGCCGCGGTGACGACGCCGGACGGCGCGCGCGGCGCGAGCGCCGCGGCGGGCAGCGGGCACGCCGCGTCCAGGACGCGCAGGGCGACGTGCCCCGCGACCAACGCCGACGCGAGGCCCGCCGCGACGCGGGCCAGGCGCCGACGCCGGCGCGGGGCCGGGCCGCGCGCCGCCGACGCCGAGGGGGGCGCGGCCCGCGTCACCGGGCGACGACCGCCGTGCCCGCGGCGCCGCGGGCGAACACCGTCGGGTCGTAGAGCAGCTCGCCGCGCGGCGCGGGGAACGCGAACGTGCCCGCGGTGGTCGCGCGCACGACGTAGACGTGGCGGAACGTCGTGCCCTCGAGCGGCGCGCTGCGGAAGAACAGGACGCGGTCGTCGCGCACCTCCTCCCGCGTCGGGTGCAACGTGCCCTCGCCGCGCAGCGACTCGACGACCTCGAAGCCGCCGGGCAGGACGTCGGCGAGCAGGAGCTCGGTGGCCCCCGCGGGCGCCGTGCCCTCGAGCTCGACGCGGTAGGTCCGCCCGCGGACGAAGCCGCCCTCGGCCCCCACGACGCGCCGCGTGACCGTCATGCCCTCGGACCGCGGCGCCGGGTCGGCGCCCGCGGGCACCCCCTCGACGCGCACGACGACGGTCACGGGCCCGTCGGCCTCGAGCGACCACGTCCAGGGCGCGCCGGGCCCGACGTCGAGCGTGGCCCCGCCGTGGAACGCCACCTCGCGCCCGCCGACGACGAGCCGCCCGCGCGCGGGCCCGGCCGCGCCGCGGACCTTCGCCTCGTGGTGCACGAGCGCGAGCAGGACCGTCGCGTCCTCCTGGGTGGTGCGCGGGCGCGCGAGGCTCGCCG
>JAEUHO010000520.1 GCA_016795345.1 Planctomycetia bacterium
GGTGCGCGTCGTCGCCGCGACGCTCCCCGCGGGCCTCACGAACACGTTCGGCGGCGCGCAGCAGGGCGCCACGATCGCGAACGCTTCGACGGACCTTTCGAAGGACTTCGGCTACCAGCCGTCGGGCACGATCGGCGGTCGCGTGTTCAACGACGTCGATGGCGACGGCACCACCGACGCCGGCGAACCCGGCATCCCGGGTGCGGTCGTGGAACTGGTGGACGCGAACGGCGACGTGATCGCGACAACCACCACCGGCCCCGACGGCACGTACACGTTCGACCACCTGCCGGACGGTGCGTACACCGTCCGCGTCCAGCCGGGCAGCGTGCCCGCGGGCCTCAACGCCACGACGCCGACCTCGCTGCCCGCCGTGATCTCCAACGGCGCCGACGTCACCGGCCTCAACTTCGGCTACGACTCCCCCACCGGCGCGATCGGCGACCGCGTCTGGTTCGACGTCGACGGCGACGGCGTCCAGGACGCCGGCGAGGCCGGCATCGCGGGCGTGACGCTCGAGCTCGTGAACGCCGCGGGCCAGGTCATCGCGACCGAGGTCACGAACTCGGCCGGTAGCTACCTCTTCGTCGGCCTCGCCGACGGCACCTACACGGTGCGCGTCGTCGCCGCGACGCTCCCCGCGGGCCTCACGAACACGTTCGGCGGCACGCAGCAGTCGGCGACCGTGCTCAACGCCTCGACGGACCTGTCGAAGGACTTCGGCTACCAGCCCTCGGGCACGATCAGCGGTCGCGTCTTCAACGACGTCGATGGCGACGGCACCACCGACGCCGGCGAGCCCGGCATCCCGGGCGCGGTCGTGGAACTGGTGGACGCGAACGGCGACGTGATCGCCACGACCACCACGGGCCCCGACGGCACGTACACCTTCGATCACCTGCCCGACGGCGCGTACACCGTCCGCGTCCAGCCGGGCAGCGTGCCCGCGGGCCTGAACGCCACGACGCCGACCTCCCTGCCCGCCGTTATCTCCAACGGCGCCGACGTCACCGGCCTCAACTTCGGCTACGACTCGCCCACGGGCGCCATCGGCGACCGCGTGTGGTTCGACGTCGACGGCGACGGTGTCCAGGACGCCGGCGAGGCCGGCATCCCGGGCGTGACGCTCGAGCTCGTGAACGCCGCGGGTCAGGTCATCGCGACCGAGGTCACGAACTCGGCCGGTGGCTACCTCTTCGACGGCCTCGCGGACGGCACCTACACGGTGCGCGTCGTGCAGACCACGCTCCCTGCGGGCCTCACGAACACGTTCGGGGGCGCGCAGCAGTCCGCCACGATCGCGAACGCCTCGACGGACCTGTCGAAGGACTTCGGCTACCAGCCCTCGGGCACGATCAGCGGCCGCGTGTTCAACGACGTCGATGGCGACGGCACCACCGACGCGGGCGAGCCCGGCATCCCGGGTGCGGTCGTGGAACTGGTGG
>JAEUHO010000543.1 GCA_016795345.1 Planctomycetia bacterium
CGCGATCGCCGGCAGCAGCGCCGGGAGGTGCGCGGGGAGCGTGGCCGCCCAGCGCTTGAGGCCCCCGAGGCCGCGGGCCGGCGCCGCCGGTTCCGCGGGTCCGGCCGGCGCGGCCCGCCGTTCGTCGGCGAGGTACGCGGGCGGCGCGGTGGCGGGCGACGGCGGCGGCGTGTCCACGGTGCGCGGGCTACCGGGCCGCCCGACCCGGCGACGTCCGTGCGCGCGGGGCGTGGGGAGCGCGGGGGCGGACGGTCACGTCGGGCTCCGGGACCCGCGGGCGGCGGGGGAGACCCACCGCGGACGGGGCCTCCATCCTCTCACACCGGGCCGCCGGACCCCTCGGCCCGCCTCGGTGCGGTTCGGCTCGGCCACGTGCGTCCCCCCGGGCGGCCGGCCGCGGCGGCGGGCGGCGCCGCGGCCCGCGCCGCACGCGCGGGACCGCCGTCGGACTTGACGCGCGGCGGGCACCCGACGACGCTCTCCCGCCGGCGGGGCCCCGGGCGCCGCCGAGGAGGTCCCGATGACGCGCGCGTTCGGCTCGGTCGCTCGGCTCGTGGTGGCGGTCCTCGTGGCGGCGGCGGCGCTCGCGGCCCCGGCCCGCGCGGAGGAGATCCTCCTCAACGACGGCACGGTCCACGAGGGCACCGTCGTCGGCGTCGAGAAGGACACGGTCACCGTCACCGTCCGGACCAAGACCTCCGACAAGCTCGTCACCCTCAAGGTCCCCGCGAAGCGGTTCGACCCCCACTGGCTCTACGGCGTGAAGGACCGCCTCGCCGGCACCGACGCGAAGGCGCACGTCGAATTGGCGGCCTGGGCCGTCGAGCACGGCATGTTCTCGCGCGCCAAGGCCCAGATGATGAAGGCCGAGGCGCTCGACCCCGCCTACGTCACCGCGCTGCGCGAGGGCAAGTTCCCCGAGGTGCGCGAGGGCATCGCGGCGTCGATCCTCGCGTCCGCGAAGGCCGACATGGAGAAGGGCCAGCTCGAGGTCGCGGAGCAGAAGCTCGAGGTGCTCCTCACCCGCATGAGCGACACCGAGGCCGGCTCCCAGGCCCGCGAGGTGATGAACGCGCTCCAGGCGAAGCTCGAGGAGGCCGAGGCCAAGCGGGCCGCGGACGCCGCGGCGAAGCTCGCCGCCGCCGAGAAGGCCGCCGCCGAGGCGCGCGCCAAGAAGCTGGCGCCCATCGACGCCGAGCTCGCGCGCGCCAAGAAGCTCGCCGTGGCGGGCCTCACCGAGGACAGCGACTCGAAGGCGCTCTCGCTGCTCGAGGACGCCATGCGCCGCGGCCAGAAGCTCCTGAAGTCGCTCGACGAGCTCGAGAAGGACGCCGCCGCCGACCCCGAGCTCGCCAAGGAGGTCGCCGACCGCCGCGCGCGCATCAACGCGGGCATGGTGAAGGCGCACGTCCACCGCGCGGAGATCTACATCTTCCGCGGCGACGCCAAGGAGGCGCAGGCCGAGGTCGCGGCCGCGCAGGCGATCGACCCCGAGAACGCCGACGCGGCGGCGGCGGCGGTCCGCGCCGAGCAGGCGGGCGACGACTTCGACGTCCACGAGCGCCGCTGGCGTCGCGCGCGCATCGCCGCCGGCAGCGGCCGCTTCGGCGGCGGGCGGCGCTGACCGCCTGGGAAGGCACCGCAGCTTCCTTCACGGCCGCGAGGCGCGGGCCTTCAGGGCCCGCACGCCTTGCGGGTGTTCGAGGGGCTCGGGCCCCGAGAACCGAGCGAAGGCGCGCGCGTCACGGCCCTTGACGGTCCGCGGACGGCGATCCCCGGGTACGCGAGGCCCGCTCACCGTCCGTCGCGGTCCATCGGTCGTCCGTTCACGATGGCCGCGCCGCGGAGCGACGGCGTCGGCGCGACGACCGACGTGGGGTCGCCGACGTGCACTCGCGGGCGGGCACGGGGGCGTCTCCCCGGCAACGTCGTGCCCATGGTCATCGGCGTTCGTGCTACGGCCTGTTCGTCCGCCCCGACGGAGCGACCGACGCGGGCCGCGACCCCCACGGCGCGTGTCGTGGCGGATCGCGAGGACCCGTAGGGCGCGGCCCTCGTGGCCGCCCGCCGGTCGCGCCGACGCACGGCGCACGCGGGGGCCTCCGTCCCTCGGTATGGCGACCGGCGCGCCCTCGGCACCGGTCGGGATCGGGGACCCGCGTGCATCCCGTGGTTGCGCCGGCCGGGCGGGCCCGGGGACCGCCTCTGCGTCCCCCTCGCACCGGCCCCCTCGCACCGGCCCCCTCGCACCGGCGCCGAGGGAGACCTCCGCGCGCCGTCGACCGCCCGCGCGGCCCGGCGGCCGCCGGGCCTCGCGTCCCGGGACCCTCGACCGCGCCGCGGGTCAGAAGACGTACGTGAACCCGAGGTGGGGCCCCGAGAGGTTGAGCCCGATCTCGTAGGCGTTCGCGCCGCCGCCGACGTCGTAGTCGAGCTCGAGCACCGTCCAGCCGAGCAGCACGTACCAGTGGCCGCCGCGGCCGAGGGGCCAGGCGAGCTCCGCCGACACCGACCACGACGTGTGCTGGCCGTCGAACGAGCCGCCGTAGTCGGCGAGCACGTGGAACGACGCGCGGTTCGCGAACGTGACGTCGAGCTTCAGGCCGACGATCGGGTCGACCCACGACGTCGAGCGGTCGATGTCGTCGCCGACGATCCGGTCCACGTGGAGGTCGAGCGCGAAGACCCGCGCCCCGACCGTGGGCCCGACGGCGAGCGTCGGCGCGCAGGGGCCGCAGCCGAGCCGCGTCGTCGTCTGCCACGCCAGGAACGCGCGCCCGACCACCCCGCGCAGCGACCCCTCGGTGTCGTCGTCGAGGATCCGCCAGTCCACGGTCTCGTCGAGCGAGACGTAGAACGCGTCGGCGCTGACCGACCACGGCCCCCGCGAGACGGTGGCGCGGCCCATGAAGAAGAACTCCAGCGACGTCGTGACGTCGGGGAGGAGGTCGTCGACGACGCCGTCGAGGCCCTTCGCCTTGCGGTCGGCGTCGACCTCGGTGCCGCCGGAGGCGAACGTGCCCGACAACGACGGCACCCACAGCGGCAGCGTCAGCATCACGCCGACGCGCTCGGCCTCGCAGCACGCCTCGCCCGGCCCCGCGCGGTAGCGGACGTCGTCGGCGCCGCCGACGCGCGTCGCCACGGCGTCCCACGGGGCGCGCGGGAGGGCGACGTCGGCGTCCGCGACGGAGGGGGGCGCCGCCGGCCGGCCGAACGGCGCGTCGTCCGCGCGGGCCGGCGCGGCGCCGGCGAGCGCCACGACGACGGTCGCCACGAGCAGGGCGGGGGCGGAGAAGCGGGGGGCGTGGCGCATGGGGGGGCTCGCGACGGGGCGGTCGGGCGACGGACGGGGCCGTCGCGCGAGAGCCTACGCGAGCCCGCGCCGGACCGGAACGCCGACGGGACCGACGGGCCATGCGCTTTTCGGATGGGCCGGTGGGAGCGGCGGGACGGCGGGTGGTATCCTCCGCCCCGGGGCCCCGGGCGCGGTCGGTCGCGTGCGGTGGCACCCCTCGGGAGGTCCGCATGCGCACGTTGTTCTCCGTCGTCGGTTGTCTCCTCGGCGTGGCCGTCGCCTCGGCCGGCGTCGCGTCCGCCGACCCGGTCTCGCGCGACGAGTTCGCGCGCCGCGCCGCGTCCGTGCCCGCGTCGGTGGACGTCGCGACGCCGCGCGCCACGCTGACCGGCGGCGCCGGCGAGGCGTGGAACCAGGGCGACCCGTGCTGCGCCCCGTGCCCGAAGTTCAGCCTCACGATCGGCGCCTGGGTCTGGGGCGTGAAGGGCACCGTCGGCGACAACGGTCGCGAGATCGACGTGGACTCGGACTGGACCGACACCCTCGACATGCTCGACAAGATCGAGTTCGCCGCGGACGTGCGCGCGCGGCTGAAGACCGGGCGCTGGTCGTTCACCCTCGAGGTGGACGGCGCCAAGATCGCCGACTCGGCCGAGTTCCGCGACGGCGCGGTCGCCGTGGACGGCGAGATCTCGCTGTGGACGCTGCAGGGCCAGGTGGGCTACCACCTCGCCGGCGGCAACCTGTCGTGCAGCCCGTGCTCGCCGGTCGGCTGCCTCGAGGCGTACGTCGGCGCGCGGGCCTGGTGGGTCGACCTCGAGGTCGACGCCGTCGGCACCGCGCTCCCCGGCGCGCGCATCGACAACTCGCAGAGCTGGGTGGACCCGATCGTCGGCCTGCGCGGCGACCTCGCGTTCGGCGGCCGCTGGTTCGCGCTCCTCGAGGCCGACATCGGCGGCTTCGGCGTGGGCTCGGACTTCTCGTGGCACGTGATGGCCGCCGTCGGCTTCAAGTTCAACGACCACGTCGCGGTCGAGGTCGGCTGGAAGCACCTCGACGTGGACTACGAGGACGGCGCTTACGTGTTCGACGTCGCGCTGAGCGGCCCGTTCCTCGCCTTCACGTTCACCTTCTGAACCGAGTCGGCGCCGAGCCGGTCGGGGAGGGGGCCGCGCGTCCGCCGCGCGGCCCCCGCCGTTTCCCCCTCCGGGGCCGGGGAGACCGCCCGAGGGCGTCCGACGAGGAGGTCCGGCCGTGACGTCCGCCCCCTCGTCCCGTCGGCGGCCCGCGCTCGTGCTCGTGGTCGCCGCGGCCGTCGTCGTGGCGGGCCTCGCGGCCGTGCGGGCCTTGCGTCCCGGGGGCGGGGCCGCGGTCCCCGAGGTGGTCGCGCCGGTCGAGGGATTCGTCGGGTCGGCGTCGTGCCGCGACTGCCACCGGTACTGGCACAAGCGGTGGGCCGGGTCGCACCACGACCGCGCCATGCAGCGCGCGACGCCGGCGGCGCTGCTCGGCGACTTCGCGGCGGCGCCCCTCGTCGTCGCGGGCGAGACGACGTCGTTCCGCCGCGACGGCGCCGCGTCGTTCCTGACGACCGAGGGCGCGGACGGGCGCGCGCGCGAGTTCCCCGTCGCGTTCACGTTCGGCGTGTGGCCGCTGCAGCAGGTGCTCGTGCCCGGCGAGCGCGGGCGGTACCACGCGCCGCTCGTCGCGTGGGACGCGCGTGCCGCGGCGGCGGGCGGGCAGCGGTGGTTCCGGCTGCGGCCCGAGGACGGCCGCATCCCGCCGACCGACCTCTACCACTCGTTCGGGCCGTACCAGCGCTGGAACTCGATGTGCGCCGAGTGCCATTCGACGGGCGTGCGCAAGCGGTGGGACGCGGCGACGGACCGGTACGCGACGACGTGGGTCGAGGACGGCGTCGGGTGCGAGGCGTGCCACGGGCCGGGCGAGGCGCACGTCGCGTGGGCGCGCGCGAAGGACGCGCCGGGCGCCGGCGCCGCGCCGCCGCGGTTCGGGCTGGCCGTGGCCCTGAAGGAGGAGCGGCCGTACGGCTGGCACCTCGACGCGGCGCGCGGGATCTGGATGCGGACGCCCGTGGGGCGGCCCGCCGAGCACTTCGACGTCTGCGCGCGGTGCCACAGCCGCCGCGGCACGATCGCCGAGGCCGACGTCGGCGCGCCGCTGCACGACACGCACCGCGTCGCGTTGCTCGACGAGGGGCTCTACTTCGCCGACGGGCAGGTGCGCGAGGAGGTCTTCGAGCACGGCTCGTACCTCCAGAGCAAGATGCACGCCATCGGCGTCGGCTGCTTCGACTGCCACGACCACAAGTCGCGGGCCGCGACCGAGGGCGCCGCGGCCGCGTGCGCCAACTGCCACCTCCCCGAGAAGTTCGCGACGCCCGCGCACCACCACCACGCGCCGGGGCAGCCCGGCTCGCGCTGCGTGGACTGCCACATGCCGCCGCGGACGTACATGGTCGTGCACGCGCGGCGCGACCATTCGATCCGCATCCCGCGGCCGGACCTGACCGTCACCCTCGGGACGCCCAACGCGTGCAACGGCTGCCACGCCGACAAGGACGCCGCGTGGGCGGCGGAGCGGACGGCCGCGTGGTGGCCCGCCGTGCCGACGCGGCCGCACTGGGGCACCGCGCTCGACGCCGGGCGGCGCGGCGCCCCGGGCGCGCCGGACGCGCTCGCGTCGCTCGTGCGCGACGGGAAGACGCCGGCCATCGTGCGCGGCACCGCGGCGTCGCTCCTCGCGCGCAACCCGTCGCCCGACGTCGAGCGCACCCTCGCCGCCGCCGCGGCCGACGCCGACCCGCTGGTGCGGCGCGGGGCGGTCGAGGGCGCGGCCGTGCTCCCGCCCGACGCGCGCTGGCGCGTGCTGGGGCCCCTGCTCGGCGACCCCACGCGCGTCGTGCGGGTGGACGCGGCGCGCCGTCTCGCGGGCACCGAGCCGCCGACGGCGGCCGACGGGGACCGGCTCGCGGCGGGGGTACGCGAGGCCCGGGCGGCCGCGGCGTACGGCGCCGACACGCCCGAGGGCGGCATGGCGCTCGGCGACCTCGAGACGGCCGTCGGCGACCTCGTCGCCGCCGAGCGCGCGTATCGCGCGGTCGCCGCGTCGGCGCCCGCGTTCGTCCCGGCGCACGTCAACCTCGCCGACGTGCTGCGGCAGCGCGGGCGCGAGGCGGAGGCGACGGCGGTGCTCGAGGCGGCGGTCCGGTCGTGGCCCGACGCCGCCGCGGCGCACCACGCGCTCGGCCTCGCGCACGTGCGCGCGCGGCGGCTCGTGGACGCCGGCACCCACCTCGAGCGGGCCGCGACGCTCGCCCCGCAGGCCCCGGCGTTCGCCGTCGCGTGGGCCGCATGGCTCGCCGACACGGGAAGCCCGCGCCGGGCGGTCGAGGTCGTCGCGGCGGCCGCGGCGGCCCACCCGCACGATCCCGACGTGCTCACCGTCTGGGCCTCCCTCGCGGCGCAGGCCGGCGACCGCGGCGGCGCCCTGAAGGCGCTCTACCGGCTCGAGGCGTTGCGGCCGTGGGACGCGGGCGTCCGCGCGGAACGCGAGGCCGTCGAGCGCGCCGGCCCCCGATGAACCCCGAACCGCCCGCCTCCGCCGCCGAGGCGGCGTCGTCACCTTCGATCGACTAGACTCGGCCGGTCGCCCCCCGGCCACCGCGCCCCGCGGCCGTCGTGCCACCCGGAGCCCCCATGCGCCTGTCGGACCTCTCGTTCAAGACCCGGTTCGCCGCCGTCGCCCTCGTCGTGTTCGCGGCGTTCGCGGCGCTGATCCTCATCGGCTGGCGGACGATCTCGCGCGTGATGATCGACGGCGAGATGTATCACGCCATCTCCACGGACAAGGCGCTGTACGCCGACCTCGTCCCGCCGGCCCTGAGCGCGTCGGTGATCCACCGTCGGGCGACGTCCGCGGCGTACGCGCGGGAGCCGGAGAAGCGGCTCGCGGCCGCCGCCGACCTCGAGGGGGCCATCAAGGACATCCGCGACGCGTTCAAGGCCTGGGACCCGCGCGTGACGGACCTGGGGTTCGAGTTGCGCGAAAAGCTGTTCAAGGACGCCCAGGGCGCCACGAACGAGTACGTGAACGGCTTGAGCAACCGCCTCCTCCCGGTGCTCCGCGCCGACCCCTACGATCGCGAGGCGGCGCTCACCGTCCTGGCCGGGCTGACGCCGGTCTTCGAGGCGCAGATCGCCGCGGTCCAGGACGCGGCCGGCGCCGTCGAGCGGCGCGTCGAGCGACGCGAGGCCGACGCGCTCGCGGCCGTGGACGCCGGCGAGCAGACGGCGGTGTGGGTCGCCGTGCTGTCGCTCGTCGCGGTGTGCGCGGTCGGCGGCCTGCTCCTGCGCTCGGTGCTCCGCTCCATCGCCGACGTGAGCGGTCGGATGCGCGAGATGGCCGAGCGCGACGCCGACCTCTCGGCGCGGCTCGGGGTCGTCTCGAAGGACGAGGTGGGGGAGCTGGCGCGCTGGGTCAACGCGTTCCTCGAGAAGATCGCGGGCCTCGTGCGCACGGTGAAGAAGTCGACCATCGAGCTGCGGGCGGCGGCCACGGAGATGGCGGCCACCGCGCGCGAGCAGGGCGAGACGGTGTCGTCGTTCGGCGCGGGCACCACCCAGATCGCCGCGGCGACGAAGGAGATCTCGGCCACCGGCGCCGAGCTCACGACGACCATGGGCGAGGTGGACCGCCTCGCGAAGGAGTCGGCGGCGCTCGCCGGCGGCGGGCGCGACTCGCTCGTCGAGATGCGCGAGTCCATGGGGCACCTCGCGTCGAGCAGCGGGCAGATCTCGCAGCGCCTGTCGGCGATCAACGAGAAGGCCCGCGACATCACGGGCGTCGTCACGACGATCACGAAGGTCGCCGACCAGACCAACCTGCTCTCGGTCAACGCGGCCATCGAGGCCGAGAAGGCCGGCGAGTACGGCCGCGGGTTCCTCGTCGTCGCCCGCGAGATCCGGCGGCTGGCCGACCAGACCGCGTCGGCCACCCTCGACATCGAGGGGACCGTCCGGCAGATGCAGGAGGCCGTCTCCGCCGGCGTGATGGAGATGGACAAGTTCTCCGAGCAGGTCCGCCGCAGCGTCGCCGAGGTCGAGGAGGTGAGCGGCCGGCTCGACCGGATCATCGGGCAGGTGGACCTGCTCACCCAGCGGTTCGACCACGTCACCGAGGGCATGAAGGCCCAGGCGCTCGGCGCGCAGCAGATCAACGAGGCCATGGGCTCGCTCTCCGGCAACGTGAAGCAGACCGCGCGCTCGCTCGGCGAGTTCACCGCGGCGGCGGACCAGATGCGGACCGCCGTCGAGGACGTGCGCGGCGAGCTCGCGAAGTTCAAGGTCGAGGACTGACGGGATGGACGTGCTCCTCGTCTGCCTGGAGCTCGCCGGCGAGCGCTACGGCATCCCCGCGGCCCACGTGGCCGAGGTGGTGCCGGCGGTGCCGTTGCGCGTCGTGCCGGGCGTGCGCGAGGGCGTCGTGGGCCTGCTCCGGTTCCGGGGCCGCGTCGTGCCCGTCGTGGACCTCGCCGTCGCGTGGGGGGGCGCGCCCTCCCCGCGGCGGATGAGCACCCGGATCGTCGTGTGCGAGCTGCCGGCCGCCGACGGGCGCCCCGCGGGCTCCGTGGGCGTCCTCGCCGAGCACGTGACCTCGGTCACGCGCCTCGACCCCGACGCGGCCGCGGTCGGCGCGCCCCCCGCGACGCCCGGCGCGCGCGGGCTCGGGCGGCTCGTCCTCGACGGCGGCAGGCTGCTGCAGCTGGTGCACCCCGCGCAGCTCCTCGACCGCGACCTGCTGGACGCGCTCGTCCGCGAGGCCCCCGCGGAGGCGCCGTGGTGAGCCGCTCCTCCGTCACCCGCGTGCTCGAGCGGCGCGCCGGCCTCGAGGCCGGCGCCGTCGGCGAGGCCGCCGTCGCGGCCGCCGTCGACGCGCGCCGCCGCCGCTTCGGCGAGTCCGTGGACGCGTACGCGGCCCGCGTCGAGGACGACGCCGCCGAGCGGACGCGGCTCGTCGCCGACCTCCTCGTCCACGAGACGTCCTTCTTCCGGTACCCCGCGTCGTTCGACGTGCTCGCCGCGTTCCTCGCCCCGCGGGCCGCCGCGTCCGCCGCGCCGGTGCGGATCCTGCACCTCGCGTGCTCGACCGGGCAGGAGCCGCTGTCGGCGGCCATGGCCGCGCTCGAAGCCGGCGTCCCCGAGGCCCGCCTCGCGATCGACGCCGTCGACGTGTCCGCCGAGGCGGTCGCGCACGCCCGGGCCGCGCGGTACGAGGGCGGCGCGCTCCGCGGCCTCTCCATCGAGCGCCGCGAGCGCTGGTTCGCGCACGACGCCGGGGGCTGGCGCGCGTTGCCCGTGCTCCGCGACCGCGTGCGGTACGCCGTGGGCGACGCGCTCGAGCCGGACCTCGCCGCGGCCGGGGCGTACGACGTCGTCTTCTGCCGCAACCTGCTCGTCTACCTCACGGCGTCGGCGCGGGACCGCGTCCTCGGCCACGTCCGCCGCCTGCTGCGCGCGGACGGCCGGCTGTTCGTCGGGCACGCCGAGGTCCTCGTCGCGCGCGGCGCGGGGTTCGTGCCCGCCGACCACGAGGGGGCGTTCTCGTGCGCGCCCGCGGCCGTCCCGTCGCCGGCGGAGGTCGCGCCGGCCGCGGTCGTCGCGCCGCCGCGGCCGCGGGGCGTCGCGCCGCGGGGCGCGGTCGGGGTCCCGGGAGCGAAGGCCCGGTCCGCCGCGAGCGCCCGGGCCTCGCGTACCCCCGCGGGGCGGCCGCCGTCCGCGGCCCCCGCCGGCGAGGCGTTGTCGCTCGCGCGCGCGGCCGCCGACGCGGGCCGCCTCGACGAGGCGCGCGCCCGTGTGGAGGAGGCGCTCCGTCGGGGGCCGCCGTCGGCCGACGCCTACCACCTGCTCGCGGTCGTCTGCCGGGCGGCGGGCGCGTCGCGGCCCGCCGAGGAGGCGCTGAAGCGCGCGCTCTACCTCGACCCGGGCCATCGCGACGCGTTGTGGCTGGCGGCGCTGGCCGCGACGGAGCGCGGCGACCGCGCCGGCGCCGAGCGCCTCCGCGCGCGCGCGGCCGGCCGCGGGGAGGCGCGATGACGTCGCCCGCGCCCCACGACCCGCGACCGGCGCCGGCGGACGACGCCGCGACCGAGCGGCTGCTCGGCCGCGCCGCGCCGGACGACTACCTCGAGGCGTGCGCGCGGGCCCTCGCCGCGCCCCTCGCCGACGACCGCGGGGCCCGCGCGTCGGCGCTCGCGTTCCGCCTCGGCGACGAGCGGTTCCTCCTGCCCGCGGCGTGCGTGCGGGAGGTCCACGTGCCGCCGCCGGTGCACCGCGTCCCGGGCCGCTCGAACGAGGTGTTCCGCGGCCTCGTCTGCCTGCGCGGCGAGCTGCACCTGTGCGCCGACCTGTACGCGCTGCTCGGGTGCGCGCGCGACGCGGCGGCGCCGTCCCCGCGGCGGCGGACGGTCGTCGTCGAACGCGACGGGGAGCGGTGGGCGTTCGAGGCCGACGAGGTCTACGACGTGCACCGGTTCGAGGCCGAGGTCGTCGCGCCGCCCCAGGTGACGGTGGCGAAGGCGTCGGTGCACTTCACGGACGGCGTGGTGCCGTTCGCGGGCGGCGTCGCCGCGCGCCTCGATCCCGCCCGGCTGTTCGACGGGCTCGCCCGGAGCCTCGCATGAGCACCGGCGCCGACGACTTCGGCGGCGTGCCGCTCTTCGACCTCTTCCGCATGGAGGTCGAGGCGCACACGCAGGCCCTCGACGAGGGGCTGCTCGCGCTCGAGCAGGCGCCGCGCGACCCGGCGCGGCTCGAGGCGATGATGCGCGCGGCCCATTCGATGAAGGGCGCGGCGCGCATCGTCGGGCTCACGGCGGCCGTCGAGGTCGCCCACGTGATGGAGGACGTGCTCGTCGCGGCGCAGAAGGGCAAGGTCGTGCTCGGCGCGTCCGACGTGGACGCGCTGCTGGCGGGGAACGACGTGCTGCGGGAGGTCGCGAAACGCGACGAGGCCGGCGCGGCGGCGTTCCTCGACGGGAAGGCCGCGGACCTCGCCGCGCTCGTGGCGCGCATCGGCGCCGTGGCGCGCGGCGAGGGCG
>JAEUHO010000486.1 GCA_016795345.1 Planctomycetia bacterium
GAGGTGCACGACGCGGAACCGGCGCTCGGCGTCGGCGAGCGCCTCGAGGAGCGCGTCGGCGCCGGCGCGCTCCCCCACGAGCAGGGTCGCGTGCCCCGGCGCGAAGCGGTGCGCGAGCGACGTCGCCTCCTCGGCCCCGCCGGGCAACGCGGGGAACCCCGTCCCGGGCGGCAGCGTCGGATCGCCGAGCGCGAGCACGTGCGTGCCCGCGGCCCGCGACGCGGCCTCGGTCCCGAGCACGTCGAGCAGGCCGGCCGACGGGACGTACGTCACCTCGGCGCGCTCGACGAGCCGTTCGCTCCGCGCGCCGTCCACGCGGAGCAGCGCCTCGAACGGCAGGAACGAGAGCGCCCCGTCGGGCACGAACACGAGCCGCGTCGCCCCCGCGAGCGCCGCGTCGAGGGGCCGCAGGAGGACGTCGTGGGCCTTCGCCGCGGCGCGGCGGTCGTCGCCGCCGTCGGTCGCCACGACGCGACGCCACGCCTGGATCGCGGCGTCGAGCGCGGGCAGCGGGCCCAGTTCCACGAGGCGCGGGCCGTCGTGCCGCACGACGACCGCGTGGCCGACCGTCCCGCCCGTCGTGCGGTAGACGACCACCGCGTCCGACGGCGTGAGGCAGCCGGCCGTCGCCTTCGCGTCGGGGCGCGGCGGGTCGACGAACGCCGCCGTGCGCGCCGCCGCCCGCTGCAGCCGCGCCACGGCGTCCTCGCGGTCCTTCCACGCGGCGTCGAGCGCGGCCCGCGCGGCCGGCGCCGCGTCGCCCCGCGCGTCGAGGAGCCGCGCGCGCGCGGCGGCGACCGCGGCGCGCGTCGCGTGGTCGCGTTCGACGAGCTTCGGGTCGGCGTCGCGCCACAGCAGCGCGCTGCGGTTCGTGAGGCCCTCGGCCAGGAGCACCCCGCGCGAGTCCTCGACGCACGCGAACGCCACCGCGGCCGCCTCCGCGGCCTCCGACGGCGTGGCGGCGGCCCACGCGACGCACGCCGCCGCGCCGAGCGCCGCCGTCGCCTCGGCGTCCTCGCGGCTCCCGAGCGCGTCCGACTCGCCGAGCCCGCGCGCGAGCCCGCGCCGGAGCTCGAGCGACCGGCGGGCGGCCCCCGCGGCCTCGCGCCAGCGGCTCCCCGCCGCGTGCACCTCGGCTTCGACGGCCCGGAGCAGCACGCCGACCTCGGACCGCTCGACGTCCACGCCGGGCCGCGCGGCGAGCGCGCGCAGCGTCTCGAGCGCGCCCGCGCGGTCGTCGCTCGCAACGAGCAGGCGCGCGAGCGCGAGCCGCACGCCGTCGGCCCCGCGCTCCATCGACGCCGCGACGTACCCGGTGATCGCCCGCCGCGCCTCGACCACCGCTTGGCGCAGCCACGCGGCATCGGGCGCCACCGGCCCCCGCCGTCGCTCGACCATCAGCCGCGACATCGCGACCGAGGCCCGCGCGTCGCCGATCACCGTCGGGTCGCCGGTCTTCTCGGCGAGCTCGAGCGCGCGTTGCGCGAAGTCGAGCGCCCGCTCGGGCCGGCCGAGCGCCCGGTGGAGCGTCGAGAGCTCGCGCAGCGCGAGGAACACGCCCGACGTGTCGGCCGCGCGCTCGGCCCGGCCGAGGAAGTCCTCGAACGCGTCGAGCGCCTCGCCCCACGCGTCGTTCTCGCGCAGCAGCAGCGCCCGCCGGAACAGGATCTCGAGCCCGCCCCCCGACGCGAGCGCGGCCTCGACGGCCTTCGCCGCCGCCGCCCGGGAACCGGCGCGATCCCCGAGCGCGGCGAGGCTGCTCGCGAGCACGTCGAGCGCGAGGTAGGTCGCCATCTTCGACCCGACGGCCCCCGCCTCGGCGACCGCACGTTCCGCCTGGACCCGCGCGTCGGCGAACCGGCCGAGCGCGTGCAGCTCCGTCGCGGCGTTCGCGATCATGATCGCCACCGTGGCGCGGTTGCCGCGCCGGACGGCGAGCGCCTCCGTCCGCTGCGCGGTCGCGAGCGCTTCCTCGTGGCGCCCGCGATCGTGGAGGTACGCTCCGAAGAACCGCTCGGCGAACAACACGCCGTCGTCCCAGCCGATCTCCTGCGCGCGCCCGCGCGCCGACGCCCACACCAGGTCGGCGCCCGGCGCGCCGGTGAGCAGGTGCGTCCGCGCCACCTCCACGAGCGCGCCCGCGGCGTACAGGCCCCAGCGGACGCGCGTCGCCCGGTCTCCGATCTCCTTCACGAGCGGCGCCAACTCGGTCTTCGCGCCGCGATCCGTCGCCGTCCGAAGCTTCGCGGCGAGGACCGCCAGCGCGCGTTCGTCCGCGCGCTCGGCCTCCGGGGCCGCGAGTGCGCGGTCGAGCCACGCGCCGATCCCCTCGCCGCCGGGACGCGTGGCCCAGATCGCCGCCCACGCGCGCGCCGCGCCCTCGAGCTCGGTCCGCACCGCCGCGTCCGTCGCCTCCTCGCGCAGCCGCCACAACGCCCCCGCCACCAGGAACGGGTCGAGGCCCGGCGTCGCGGCCACCGCCTCCAGCTTCGAGGCGTCGCCCGCACCGTGCGCCGCGCGGACGTCGCGGACGACCGCGTCGATCACCCGCCCCGACGCCATCATCGGGGGCGGCTTCGCCGGCGCGGCAGGCGGCGGCGAAGCCGGCGCGTCGGCCGCCGAGGCCGTCATGCCGCGGAGCCCGACGAGCAGGCAGGTCGCCGCCCACGCGAGGCCCGACGCGAAGCGCACGCGCCCCACGACGGTCAACGCGACGCGTCGGCCGGGCGGCCGAGCTTGCGACGCACCCACGCCCAGGTGTCGCGCGCGACCTCGTCGGCCGTCGGCGACGTCGCCGCGCGCCCGGCGCGCACCTCCGCCTCGAGCCACAACGACCGGCGCGCGGCCGCGTGGGCGAGCACGACGTCGCGCTCGACCGCGTCCGGCACCGCGGTCTCGGCCGCCTTCACGACGCGGTCCCACGCCGCGCGCTCGGCCTCGCTCGCGACGCGGAACGCGCGCGTCGCCGTCGTCTCGCCGAGTGGCCCGCGGGCCGACACCTCGAGCACGTACGCGCCCGCCTCGAGCGGCTTCGTGTCCATCGGGTACGGCATCGTCGCGGTGTCCGACGTGCGCCGCCACACCTCCTGCCCGTCGCCGTCCGCGACGACGACCGTGAACGGGCTCGCCGCGGTCGCGCTCCAGCGGAACGTCGGCGTCGGCGTCAGCAGCGTCTCCGCGGGCATCTCGATCTCGAGGCCCGACCGGTGGACGTCGGCCCCCTCGGTGCGGCGCTCGGCCGCGTCCGCGGGACGGAAGCCGGCCAGGTCGCCGGGCGCGGCCCGCACGAGGCGCTCGGCCGCGGCGACGAGCCGGCCCTCGGGCGTCCTCGGCGCCACGGGGCCCTCGCCCCGGCGCATCGCGACGAACCCGAGCCCGACCGCGAGGAACACCCCCGCGGCCACGGCCCACGCGACGAGCGACTGGCGGCGTCGCTCGCGGGCCTCGTCGAGCGAGCGGATCGGCGTCGGCCCCGACGCGCCGGCCCCCGAGGCCGCCCCGGCGCGCACGCCCACGCTCTCCACCGCGTCCGCGACCCCGACGGGGTCCTCCTCCCCCGCAGCCCCCACTTCCTCCCGCACCGACAGGACCAGGTCCCGGCACGGGGCGCAGACCACGAGGTGCTCCTCGACCCGCTCCCGGCGCTCGCCGGTCAGGCGGCCGTCCGCGTACCCCGCGAGGAGGTTGTCGTCGGGGCACCCGGGGGTGTCGGGGGGCGAGCCCCCCGGCGTCCCGTTGATTCCATCGTGCGCGTGCATCCCAGAAGCCCTCACGGCGGGGGATTCGGCCCCCGCCCACCGGCGCCGACGGGTCCCGAGCGGGGCCCGCCACCGGAAGGAGGCGCGAGCGGCCCCGTCCTTGCCAAGAACGTCGCGATCTCGCCCGCCAGGGCCGCCTCCCCGGTCGCGTCGGCGTCGCCGACGGCGTCCCGCAGCGGCCCCCGGAGCTTCTCGACCGCGGCCGAGACGATGCGGCTGACGCGGGCCTCGCCGAGGCCGAGGAGCGCGCCGACCTGTCGTTGCGACCACCCGTCGCGGTGCTTCGCGACGAGCGCGAGCCGCTCCTGCGACGAGAGGCCCTGCCACGCGCGCTCGAGCGCGGCGGCGAAGCGGGCGCGGGACTCGTCGGTGGCGACGAGGTGCGCCGGCTCGACGACGACGCGGCCCGACGGCGTCCGTTCGGGGTGCCCGCCGCCGTCGGGGTCCGCGTCGAGCGAGGCGGGCTTCTTCCGGCGCGCGTCGCCGGCGATCCGCCGCACGAGCACGATCGACAGCCACGAGAAGAGGTTGCCGGTCCCGTCGTACGTGCCGAGGACGGTGCGAGCGGCACCGTTCGAGGGCGGCAACGCGAGGTCGCCGAGCACGTCCTGGACCGTCGCCACGGCCGCCTCGGACGACAGACCGCGCCGCACCGCGAAGCCCTCGAGGCGCGTGCGGTACCGGTCGGAGAGCACCGTCCACGCGCGTTCGCTGCCCGCGTCGGCCGCGCACGCGAGATAGAGGTCGGCGAGCGCGGCCCCCGCGAGGTGCTCCGCGACGCGCGCCGGCGTGGGCTCGAGGCCTTGCCGTTCCCAGTGGCGGGTGGCGAGCGTCGCGACGCGCCGTTCGTAGTCGGCGAGCGACAGCCCGAGGTCGCCGTGGTCGGCGACCCACGCGCGGTGGTGCTCGCCGAGCGGCAGGGCTCCCGGGGCGACGCTCGTCGGGGGCGTGCTTGCGAGGGACCGGTCGGGGGTCCGGGACGCGAGGCCCGGCGGCCCGCCGGCCGCGGGATCGTTCCTGCCGCCGGAGGGGGGCGGACGCGCGGCCATCGCTCGGGGACCCGGCTCCAGTCCCCGGGATCGTGGCCGGGGCCGTCCGAGGATACCGGGCCCTCCGCCCCGCCGCGCATGGCGAGGGGCGGCGAGACACGGGTCGGCGAGACACGGGTCGGCGAGACACGGGTCGGCGAGACAACGGGCGGCGAGACGAGGGCCGCAGATCCGGGACGCGAGACCCCTCGACGGGAGGCCCCACGGCTCGCGTCCGTCATCGGTGTGTGCAGGTCGGGGGCTCCGCGTCAGGGGCTGCGGGTCGAGGGACTACGGCTGCACGTCGTCCGCCGAAGGAGGACCTCGCTGGGCGGCCGGCCTCGAGTGCGCCCCCGGAGTCTCGCCGCCGAGTCCATCCGGGAATCCACCCCACGGCCAGCCGTCAGGCACCTCTCCGATCGCGTTCACGATCGA
>JAEUHO010000574.1 GCA_016795345.1 Planctomycetia bacterium
AGCTCGGCTACCGCAACCTGCAGCCGACGAAGACGGTCACG
This sequence comes from Planctomycetia bacterium, assembly GCA_016795345.1. GTDB lineage: Bacteria > Planctomycetota > PLA2 > PLA2 > JAEUHO01 > JAEUHO01. Next base: position 42 of record JAEUHO010000574.1, read on the forward strand.
CCGCCGAAGCCCAAGTCGAGCGGCGAGTTCATCCCGACCATCGACCCGCGCGCCGGCCGCCTCGTGAAGGAGGCGCCGAAGCAGGGCATCCCGGGCGTCACGCGCCCGATCCCGCGCGGCCCCGCGCCGACGCCCGCCGGCCCGCCGCCGCTCAACCCGACGCTCGCCCGCCCCGAGCCCGCGCCGGGCGCCCGCCGCGACAACCGCTCGCGCGGCCCCGTCAGCGAGGGCGAGAAGCGCGGCAAGCAGACGTTCCAGCTGCGCGCCCGCGGCCGCGGCCCGAAGCGGCCGGTGGAGGTCGCGGACGCGGCCCCGAAGTCGTTCGAGGTCACGCCGCCGCTGCCGCTCAAGCAGTTCTCCGAGATCTCGGGCATCAAGGTCGCCGACGTCGTCAAGACGATGTTCGTGAAGCACAAGCAGGTGCTCACGCCGAACTCCATGCTCGACGAGGACACGATCGTCCTCCTCGGCGTCGAGTTCGACCGCGACATCCGCTTCGCGAAGAAGGAGACGCGCGAGGAGCTCATGGTGAAGGAGGCGGCCGCCGAGAGCCGCCCCGAGCACCTCGTCTCGCGCCCGCCCGTCGTCGTGGTCATGGGCCACGTCGACCACGGCAAGACGAGCCTCCTCGACTACGTGCGCAAGGCCGACGTGGCCGCGCACGAGTCCGGCGGCATCACGCAGCACATCGGCGCGTACCAGGTCACGCTGCCCGACGGCAAGAAGATCGCCTTCTTCGACACGCCGGGCCACGAGGCCTTCACCGAGATGCGCCGCCGCGGCGCGAAGGTCACCGACATCGTCGTGCTCGTCGTCGCCGCCGACGACGGCGTGATGCCGCAGACCGTCGAGGCCATCGAGCACGCGAAGGCGGCCGAGGTCCCGATCGTCGTGGCCGTCACGAAGGCCGACAAGGTCGGCTTCAAGGACGCCGCGATCGACCGCGTGAAGCAGCAGCTGAGCCAGCACGGCATCCTCGTCGCCGGCTGGGGCGGCGAGATCGAGTGCTACCCCGTCGCCGCCGTCGGCCCCCAGGCCGGCAAGGGCGTCGACAAGCTGCTCGAGCACATCCTCCTCCTCGCCGAGGTCGAGGACCTCAAGGCCGACCCGACGCGTCCCGCGACCGGCGCGGTCATCGAGGCCGAGAACAACCCGGGCCGCGGCGTGCTCGCGACGCTGCTCGTGCAGCAGGGCACGCTCCGCCGCGGCGACGCCGTCGTCACGGGCCGCGTCTGGGGCCGCATCCGCTCCATGCGCGACGACAAGGGCACCACGGTCGAGGAGGCCCCGCCCGGCACGCCCGTCGAGGTCACCGGCCTCGACGAGGTCCCCGAGGTCGGCAAGGCCTTCTTCGTCCGCCCCGAGGTCAACGAGGCCCGCGAGATCGCCGAGCAGCGCCGCGGCCGCGACCGCGAGATCGAGCTCGCCGCGCAGTCGAAGCCGGCGTCGGTCGAGAGCCTGTTCAGCAAGATCGAGCAGGGCAAGACGAAGACCCTCAAGGTCGTCCTCAAGACCGACGTGCAGGGCTCGCTCGAGGCCATCAAGGCGCGCCTCGACGCCGTCGGCAACGCCGAGGTCAAGGCCCACGTCATCCGCGCCGGCGTCGGCGCGGTCTCCGAGAGCGACGTCACGCTGGCGGCCGCGTACGGCGCCATCATCCTCGGCTTCCACGTGGTCGCCGACGAGACGGCCCGCATGAAGGCCAAGCACCTCGGCGTGGACATCCGGAACTACCGGATCATCTACGAGCTCGAGGAGGAGGTCCGCGCGATCCTCGAGGGCAAGCTGGCCCCGGAGTCGCGCGAGCAGATCCTCGGCCACGCCGAGGTCCTGCAGGTCTTCCGCTCGGCCAAGCTGGGCAACATCGCCGGCTGCCGCGTCCGCGACGGCGTCGTCAAGCGCGACGCGCGCGCGCGCCTCGCCCGCGACGGCGTGGTCGTCTGGGACGGCGCGATCGGCTCGCTGCGCCGCGAGAAGGACGACGCCCGCGAGGTGAAGGAGGGCTTCGAGTGCGGCATCCGCCTCGAGGGCTACGACGACATCAAGCAGGGCGACGTCATCGAGGTCTACGGCGTCGAGCAGATCGCCCGCACGCTCGGCGGCTGACCCGCGTCCCGTCCGCGGGTACGCGAGGCCCGGCCGCCGCCGGGCCTCGCGTACCCCTTCCCTCGACCTCCTCCCGCGCGCGACCCCACCCCGTCGCGAACCCCATGCACGTCGGCATGTTGCAGGTGCACTGTCACGTCCCGGACGCCCGCAGCCTGAAGGACAAGCGGCGCATCCTCCGCGGCCTCATGGACCGCGTGCGCGCCCAGTTCGCGGTCGCCGCCGCCGAGGTGGACGACCAGGACGTGTGGCAGTCGGCGGTCCTCGGCTTCGCGTGCGTGAGCAACGACACGCGCCACGCCGCCGCCGTCATGACGAAGGTCCTCGACTGGGTCCGCGACTGCCCCGCGGTGACGCTCGTCGACCACGAACTCGAGACCATCTGACCCACCCCCGGCGCCCGGTCGGGGCGGATGGGGCGCCCGGGCGCGGCGCGACCTACCCTATCCCGTCCATGCCCCTGCCCCGCCGCATCGCCCGCCTGCAGCAACTGATCCTCGAGGTCGCCGCCGAGACCGTCCAGCGCCGGCTCGCCGACCCGCGCCTCCGCCTCGTGACGCTCACGCGCGTGAAGCTCGCGCCCGACCTCTCGACCGCGGTCGTCTACTACTCGGCGATGGCGCCGAGCGACCTCGAGCGGCGCGCGACGGCGCGCGCGCTCGCGGGCGCGGCGTCGCTCGTGCAGTCGGTGGTCGGCGACGCGATGGGCACCCGCACGACGCCGAAGCTCTCGTTCCGCTACGACGCGACGCTGGCCCAGGCCGCGCACCTCGAGGGCATCTTCGAGAAGCTCCGCGCCGAGCGGGGCGAGGCGGTCGTGCCCGAGACGCTCGCCGACAAGCTCGCGGCCGACGACGACGACGGGGCCGACGACGACGAGGACGGCGACGGCAGCCTCGACGCGCAGGCGCGGGACGACGACGACGCGGCGACCGACGAGGACGACGGCGACGACGCCCCGCCCCCGGGGTCCCGCGACGAGGACCCGCCCGCCGCGCGTTGACAGGTCCGAGGGGTTGGGCCACACTCGCCCCGGCTGACGTGGTGGCCGTAGCTCAGCTGGTTAGAGCGCCGGACTGTGGCTCCGGAGGTCGGGGGTTCAAATCCCCTCGGTCACCCCACCCTTCCCGCCGCGCGGCGTCTCCCGCGGCACGTTCGGCCCCCCCACGGCGAGCGGGGCCCCCACGGCGGGCGAACGAACGGTCCCACGGGCCCGCGGTCCCTCCCGCGCACCGAGCCCCGCGCTCGGGCGCGACGCCCCCCGCCGACCCCGGACGGCTCGCGCCCGGCGACGCGCGGGGCCCGCGCCCGGCGGGCCTCGCGTCGGCGCGGCCCGGTGCCCCCGCGCCGCGTCCAAACGGCTGTTTGAACGGACGTCCCCGCCCCTCCGGAGGCTGCTACCTTCGGCCGCACGCGGAGGTCTCCATGCGTCTTCGTCCCGCGCCCGCCCTGACGGCGGGTGCCCTCGCCGGCCTGTGTCTCGTCCTCCCGGCCGCGCCCGCCCTCGCCCGCGGCGGCCCGCCCGGCGGCACGCCCCCGCCGCGCCCCGTCCGCGCCCAGGCGGTCGTCCGCGAGCCGGTCCGCGACGAGGTCACCGTCGTCGGTAGCGTCGAGCCCCGCCTCTACACGAAGGTCGCGGCGCGCGTCGAGGGCGTCGTGGAGACGCTGCACGTCACCGAGGGCACCGAGGTCGACGAGCGCGCGCCGCTCGCGACGCTCGAGCGCCGTCCCCTCGAGCTCAAACACGCCGCCGCGACGGCGCGGCTCGACGTCGCGAAGGAGCGCCTGCGCCTGCTGCAGGCCGGCGAGCGCGAGGAGGTCCGCGCGGGCGCCCGCGCGGCCGTGGCGGAGGCCGAGGCGCGCG
>JAEUHO010000042.1 GCA_016795345.1 Planctomycetia bacterium
CCGGGACGGCGGAGGCCGCGAGCACCCACGCCGGCCGCGCGCCCGCCGGGCGCGGCGCCCGCGGCCCGAACAACGCGGTCCCGACGGCGATCGCCAGCAGGTACGCGCACAACACGGTGCCGAACGCGTACGACGTCGTGCCGAGCGCGGGCGTCAGGCGCCGCACCCACGCCACCTGCACCGCCAGGCCGGCCGCGCCGGCGAGCGCCGCGGCGACCTTGAGCGCGACCGGGACGCCCGCGGGCCCGGGCGGCGCGCCGACGGGCGCGGGCGCCGCGGGTGCGTCGGCCGCCGGGCCTCGCCGTCCCCCGAGCGCGACCGCGGCCACGAGCGCGACGCACGCCTGCGCGACCGCCGCCGCCGTGATCACGGCGCGCGTGCCGACGGCCTCGAACCCGAACGCCGTGGGCCACGCGACGCCGAGGACCGCCCCGACCGTGTTCACGGCGTAGAGACGGCCGAGGATGCGCGCCGCGCGGTCGCCGGCGGGATCGACGCACCGCACCGCCGCAGGCAACGACACGCCGAGCGGCGCCATCGCCGCGCCGCACGCCACGACCACGCCGAGCAACCGCACGGCCTCGGGCGCGGCGGCGAGCGCGGGCCCGAACGCGTCCACGGCGCGCGGGAGCGCGAACGCGATCGCCGCGCCGAGCGCCTCGGCGACGGCGAGCAGGCGGCCGGGCCGCGCGACGCGGTCGGCCCACGGGCCGCCGGCCGCCGCGCCGAGCGCGAGGCCGGCGAGCGCGCCGGCGACGACGGCGGCCAGGGTCGCCGGGCCGGCGCCGACCACCGGGGTGAAGAGGCGGGGCCACGCCGCCTCGTGGGCGAGCGCCGCCGCGCCGCTGACCGCCAGCAGCGCGCCCAGGAGCAGGGCGCGCAGCAGGGTCGCGGAGCGGGACGGGCCCGGCGTCACGGTGGGCCGGCGTGCTCCCCGAGGCCGCCCCGAGGGGCCGCCACGCGGCCTACTTGTTCACGCGGTCGAGGAACTCGCCCGACTCGGTGCTGACGCGGACGATGTCGCCGATGTTGATGTGCATCGGGACCTTCAGGACGAGCCCCGTCTCGACCGTCGCGGGCTTGAACGTGTTGTTGACCGTGTTCCCGCGCATGCCGGGCTCGGTCTGGGTGATCTTCAGCTCGACGCTCGACGGGAGCTGGATGGTGACCGGCGTCCCCTCGTGGAACGACACGTCGATCCGGGTGTTCGTCGGGACGAAGTTCATCGCGTCGCCGAGCAGCTCCTTCGGCAGCGAGAACTGCTCGAAGTTGTCCACGTCCATGAAGACGGGGCCCGTCGGCTCGTCGTAGAGGTACTCGCAGGTCCGCTTGTCGAGCCAGGCCTGGTCGATCGTGTCGGTCGAGCCGAACCGCTCGGTGATGGCCGTGCGCGTCTTGAGGTTGCGCAGCTTCGCCTGCACGAACGCGCGCAGGTTGCCCGGCGTGCGGTGGGTCACCTCTTCCGCGACCCAGAGCTGGTCGCGGTACATGACGATCATGCCCTTGCGGAGGTCGTTGCAGTTCATCGGCGGAGTTCCTGGTCGAAGTCCGGGAGGGTACCCCGACCGGGCGTGGAGGCCAGCCGAGGCGCGGGGGCCCGCCCCCCGGGGAACGAAGGCGCCCCCCGCCACCGGCGGGGGCCGGCGGCGGGGGGCGGGTCCGGCGGGCGCGCGGCCGCGCCCCGGGCGTCAGCGGATGTCGGCGGACGACCGGATCCGCGTGCGGTTGGCGTACTTGACGGTGAACGACCGCAGCCAGGGCGTGTTCTTCCACTCGTTCTCGAACACGAGCTCCGAGGGCTCCGTGCCCGCCGCCTCCTGGTTGGCGTACGCGCCGCGCAGGTAGAGGAAGTAGACGCGGAACTCCGCGGTGGACGCCTCGACGCCGAGGGCGTTCACCTGGTCGGGGAGCTCCGTCCCCGGCTTGTCCACGACGTAGAGCCAGCGGCGCGGGTCGGCCGCGGCGTCGGCCGGCAGCGCGCGTCCCTCGCGGAGGTCCACGATCCGCTCCGAGTCCCAGGGCACGCCCTGGTCGAAGCGGACGAGGCAGACGATGTCGGCCTTCGACGTGTCGCGGCCGCGGGCGCCGCGCCGGTCGCGGTCGGTGCCGTCCACCGCGACGCGGCCCTCGAGCTGCTCCGTCCAGCCGACGCCGACCCACCACGCGTCGCGGACGGTGCGGGCGAACTGGACGTACGAGGCCTCGGGGTGGTCGTGGACGCCCACGAACCCGCCGGTCTGCGCGGGGCGCCGCGGCATCGCGCGGTCCCACGGGCGGAACGGGTGGAACACGACGATCTCGTCGTTGTCGTGCTGGATCGCCTCGGTGCCGAAGCGCCCGCGGAAGAGGCCGCGGCCGCGCACCGTCGGGTCGGCGCCGAGGGCCTCGGGCATCACGAGCCCGTTCTCCGCGATGCCCGTGTAGTGGACGATCTCGACGCTCTCGTCGCCGACGATGCGCGCCGCGCCCTCCTTGGGCCAGCCGCGGGTGCGGCCGAGCGGGATGGACGAGGCGTCGCGGTTGAGCGTGCCCTCGACGAACGACACCCAGACGTCGGGGACGAACCGGGCCGGCGAGCCCGTCGCGTGCGCGCGGGCCTTCGTCCCGAGCGCGCCGCGGCGGCAGCGCTCGAGGGTGATCGTGTCCGGCCCGTCGGTGCGCGTGCCGCGGTAGACGATCAGCTCGCCGTCGATGTCGACGACGCCGCAGTCCTTGTCGTGGCCCTCGACGCCCTCGAGCGTCGTGGCCGGCGGCAGGGCGCGGATGATGATCTCCTTCTCGGTCTCGGTCAGGTTCTCGTTGTTGACGACGATCCCCATGGGGATGGCGTTCTGGTGCCGCCACACGTGGATCTCGTCGAAGAACGCCGTGACGACGCTGCCGCCGCCGACCTCGTTGCGCCCCCACACGACGTTGTCGCCGTGCTCGTCGGGCATCTCGCCCGACGGGAACTTCAGCATCCGCGTGGTGCCGCGGTAGTCGGCCTTGTAGAGCATCCCGTCCGCGTCGGCGTCGACCTCGTAGCGGTCGGCCTCGATGAACGTCCGGAGCGCCACCCACGACGACGACGCGCCGCCGGGCAGGCCGTGCGACCAGCGCACGCGCAGCTGCTCGCGCTTCGGCGCGTCCTTGCCCGTGGAGAGGGTCACGACGTCGTTGAAGCCCGCGTGCATGCCGCCGATGGGCAGGCCGGTGTGCTCGTGCAGGCGCAGGATGCGGAAACACGGGAGGATCAGCGACTCCTCCGTCGCCGACGAGTTCGCCGGGTGCCGGATGTCCACGGTGCCGTTGACGCCGCGGAACGAGAAGACCGCCTTCAGGTCGGCGAGGACCGGGATCACGGGGCCGTTGCCGCCGCCGCCGCCGCCGCCGGTGTCCGGCGGGGGCGGGTCCGCGGGCGGACGCTTGCCGGGCTCGGGCTGGTTGTTGCCGGGACCGGTGCCGGGCGTCGGCTCGGTGCCGCCGCCGCCGCTGCTGTCGGGCGGCGGCTCGCGGCCCGAACCGGGCCCCTGGCCGCCCATGGTCGGCGTGCCGCCCTCCGACGAGGGCGCGCCGCCGTCCGACGGCGGCTTCGGCGTCACCGGGACCGGCACGGGCTCGCCGTCGACCGGGATCGGCGCGAACGGGCCGCCGGCGCCCTCGGCGCGGACGGCCACGGGCCCGACGGCCGGGCCCGCCTCGGCGGGCGCCACCGCAGCGGGGGCCGGAACGGGCGCCGGCACGGGGGCGAGCGCCACCGGCGCCGGCGGGGGCACGGGCGTCGTCGCCGTCGTCGCGGGCACGCCGAGGTCGCCCGCCGTCGTCGGCGTGTCGTCGAACCGCAGCTCGCGCGCCAGGTTCAGCAGGTCGGGCTCGTTGTCGCGCACGAACATCACGGACGGCGCCGCCTTCTGCCGGTCGATCGAGTCGTACGTGAACACCTCGGTCTTGCCCTCGGGGTCCGACGTCCCCACCGCGCAGCGCGGGCGCGTGTAGGTGTCGTTGCCGCCCCCGCCGCCGTCGTACGCGTACTTCGCGAGCTTCTGCTGGTCGACGGGGTTCATCGGGTCGAGGTAGTCGATGCCGCCGGTCCCGGCGGGCGCGCCGAGGACCGAGATCGGGATCAGGTACGCGGGCCACGGCTGCTCGCCGTTCGGCGTCCGCACGCGCGTCGCGGCGAAGTACGGCCGCCCCGCGTCGGTGTGGTTCGCGGTGGACTGGTACCGGTCGATCGTGAAGCTGGTGCCGCTCCGCGTGTAGTAGACGACCTCCCAGCCGCCGACGGGCGGGTCGAGCTGCGTCGTCGTGCCGCCGCCGCCGCCGCCCCCGCCGCCGCCGGCCTGTCCGGGCGGCGTCGGGTCGAAGTCGCGGACCGCGAGCACCGCGAACCCCTTGCTGTGGAAGGCGTCGGCCAGCTGCTCCGCGCTCGCCGAGCTGTTCGGGTCGGGGTTCACGGCCGTGAACGTGAAGTTCGACGCCGTCTCCTTGGCGCCGAAGAAGATCAGGCTCACGTTGTTGATCGAGACGGGGTACTGCTCCTCGGGGTCCACCGCCGAGAGCTGGACGTAGTTCCACGTCTCCCAGTTGCGCTGCTCGAGGCCCGCGCCGCCGCGGCGCAGCTCGAGGGTGAGCGGGTGCGCGTACCCGAGGCGGCGGACCGCGGTGCCCGTGGGCCACTCGCCCGCGCGCGTGCCGCGCGCGCCGCGCACGACCTCGGTGAACCCGTCGGCCTGCCGCTGGTCGTACTCGACGATCTCGGTGCCGATGACGAGGGCGCCCTCGGCCTCGAAGCCGTCGGTGTCCTCCACCGGGACCTGGTCCTGGTCGGCCGAGAGGGCGGCCGTCAGGTACGTGACGCCGATGCGCCGCCCGACGGCGATGCCGTCGACGAACAGCTCCATCTGCGTCGCGTCGCAGCCGCGCACCTCGACCTGCAGGTGGTACCAGGTCTGGGGCTGGTACCCGAGGCGCGCGAGCGGGCACACGATCTCGGCCGAGCGCTGCTCGAGCGTGCCGTCGCAGACGCGGAGCACGAGTTCCTTGCCCTCGTCGCCGTCGCGCACGTACAGGGAGATGCGGTTCATGTCGCTCTCCTTGCCCGTGTCGAACGCGAACCAGTTGCCGTCGCTCCACGGCCGCATCCAGAACGACATGGTGAACGGGTGGATGTAGGGATCCTGGGCGTCGCCCTTGTTCAGCAGCTTCTTGACGCCCTTCTGGTACGCGCCGGAGGCCGGCGTCCACCAGCCGTCGGCGTAGTACGAGGTGTCGAAGTGCTCCTCGAGGACCGGCGAGCCCGGGAGCCGCAGCCGCGACCCCTGGAGGCGCACGTCGCCGATGTCGACGCCGCGCTCGTCGCTCGGGTAGATCTTGCGCTCGACCATCTGGGGCGCGCGCGGGCGGGGCTGGACGCGCGGCAGCTTGTCGGTCACGTAGCCGACGTTGAACGGGTACGTCTCGATGTACTTGCCGCCCGCGCCGAGCGCGAGGCCCAGCTCGAAGTCGGACTGGCTGTCGAGCACCCACGACGTGACCGCGTTCGCGCCGATCTCGACCACCTGCCGGAGCGCCGCCTCGGCCTCCTTGGTGCCCGCGGCGTCGTTGACGACCGCGCGGCCCTCGATGTGGTAGACGTCCTGCGTGCGGTAGCAGAAGTTCGTCGTGCCGAAGGCGAGCTCGCCGTCGTTCGGGTTCACCGCGTTCCGCGCGAGGGCGTAGACCTGCTTCTGCGTGAGGAGGTTGGTGCCGAGGAGCTCCTCGAGGAACTGCAGGAAGTCCTTGGTGTGGCGGAACGGGCCCGACTTGCGCCGGAGGTCCTCGCCGGCCACCTGCAGGTCGCCGTCGCGCGACTTCACGATGCGGTCGGCGAGGTCCCACGCGACGGTCGCGGTGACGACGTCCTTGTCGGACTCGACGCCCCGCTCGCGGAGGCCCGCGAACACCGCCGCGATCACCTCGCGCGAGGCGGTGTTGAGGTTGATCGGGTACGGCGCGAGGGCCTGCACGACGGCGGCGTTCGCGTCGTACTTCCGCCCGTCGGGCAGCCGCGACGTCGTGCTGATCATGACGTCGAGCTGGCCGCCCTTCTCGTCGCCGCGCTGCAGGATCGTCGTGTAGTCGGTCTGGCTGCCGTCGGTGATGCGGACGACGGTGTTGGGGTTGAAGTAGTACGTGTGCCCGCCGAGGAACGCCGCGTCGCGGACCGTGATCTGCTCGCCGGCCGCCTCGCCCGACGACGCGGGCAGGTCCGTCAGCGAGGTCTGGCCCTCGAGGAACGTCTCCGCGGTCTCGCGGCGCGACCAGACCGTCAGGAAGCGGGCCAGCGCCTCGAAGCGGTCGGCCTCGATGACGCCGCCGCCGCCCCACCGCTGGATGCTCTTCAGGTCGTCCACGGTCTCGAACGACGTGAGGGTCCCCACGTTGGCCGAGACGAGGTGCGTCGCGAGCTTGTAGGCCGTGTAGTCCACGACCCGCGCGCCCTTCGGGTGGGTCGCCGCCGGGCCGTTGTCCTTGAGCGGCGCGTCGCGCAGCGCGCCGCGCGAGCACCCCTGGAACGACCCGTCGCGGAACGACGTGTACTGGATCACCTCGGCGCCGATGCGGATGTAGCCGCCGTCCTCGCGGAACGCCGGCAGGCCCATGGCCGGGATCGGCATCACGTCCTGCACCGCGATCACCGACGCGCCGGGGTCGATCTCCTCCGACAGCGTCGCGGCGCCGAGCAGGTTGCCGAGGAGGTCCGCCTTCGCGCCGTTCGGGTTGACGAGGGCGTTGGCGTCGCGGACGTCCCACGACCAGATGGAGCCGCGCGGGTCCGAGATGCCGCCGCCGGCGGAGGCGACCAGGTCGTTCAGGGTCTTGCGGTACGACGGCGGCGGGACGATCTCGGGGAGGCTGTCCACGGTGTCGTCGCCGAAGCGCCCGCCCGCGCCGGCCTGCTTGGCCGCCTGCTCGACGCCGGGGTGCGTCTGGTGGAGGTACGACGAGACGGCGCGGACGATGAGCTCGGCCTCGAACGCGGCGCGGTTGCGCGCGGCGCTCGACTGCGTGCGGTCGCGCCCGAGCTTCATCGAGACGACGAACGGGATCGCGATCATCAGCAGGGCGACGAGCACCGTGATCACCGAGAGGATCGCGATGCCGCGCGGCGCGCGGGCGGCGGGACGGGCCATGGGCGACTCCGGACCCCCGCGCGAGGCGCGCGCAGGGGGCTGGCGACGAGGGTCGGACACGGGCGAGGGGGACGGACGAGGGGCGGAGGAGGTCACGGGATCATTCTCCCTGATGGCTGCCCGCAGCGCTCGCGGGAACGAACGAGAACGCCGCGCCGTCGAACCAGACGCGGACGGGGGCCCGCTCGGCGCGCACGCGGACCACCACCGGGTCCCCCGCCCGCGGCCGGGCGGCGTCGGCCGGCCAGGGGAGGACGAGGGTGCGCGCCGCCCGGGGGGCGCCCGAGTGCTCCTGCGGGACCTCCCAGGTGGCGGTCGCCCCCGGGACGCCCTCGACGTCGAAGACGACGCGGGGGAACGGGGTGTCGGGGAGCGGCGCGCCGCCGGGGCCCGCGAACCGCGGGACCACGCGCACCAGCAGGCGCACCGACCGCGCGTCCGCCGCCACCGCGTCCAGCGTCCACGCGAGGCGCGCCTGGCGGCCGACGCCCAGGTCGAAGCGCAGCGCGGGGGCCCCCCCGTCGCTCGGGCGCGCGCCGCCGTCGGCCTCGAGCACCGTGAACGCGCGCGCCGAGACGCGGCGGTCCGGCCGCTCGGCGACCGGCGCCCCGCCGAAGAACTCGAGGTCGCGGAAGAGGCTCGCGGCGGCCGCGCCGTCGGCGTCCCAGTCGCCCGCGCCGCCGCGGAGCGCGACGCGCCCCGGGCCCGACCACTCGCGCGCCGCGAGGCCCGGCGCCGTGAACCGGACGCGCCCGTCGGCCCGCAGCGCGACCTCGGCCACCGCCGCGGCGCCGAGCGCCACGTGCACGGCGCCCGCGGTCACCTCGAGCCGGCCCATGCCCGCGGCGCGGCCGGTGCCGGGCAGCAGCAGGACCGCGCCGCCGACCTCCGCGCCGCCCGCGAGCACGAGGGCCTCGCCGCGGGTGAGGGCCAGCGCGGCGCGTTCGCAGCCGTCGCCGGCCGCGGGGTCGCAGGCGACCTCGACCGCGTCGTCGTCGCCGAGCACCACGCGCCCGCCGCCGGTCAGGGCCACGGCGACCCGCTCCCCGGCCTCGGCCGCGACCACGGACCCGAACCGCAGCGTGCGCTCGCCGCCGGCCTCGAGGCGGCCGTCGCGGTGCAGGCGCTCGACGCCGGCCACCTCGATGGACGGGCGGCCCGTGGCCCGCGACGCGAGGCCCGTCGCGAGCCAGAGCGCCGCGGGGACCAGCACCAGGAGCGCGGCGGCGGCGACCGCCGCGCGGCGCCCCCACCACCCGCCACGGACGACACGGCCGGCGGGCGTCGGGGCGGACCGTTCGCCGGTCGCGGCCGGGAACGCCGCGATCGCGCGGGCCGCCACGGCCGGCGAGATCGCGACGGGCTCGATCCCCGCCGATGTGCCCGCCGATGTGCCCGCCGCGACGTCGGCCCGCGCGCGGGCCACGTCCGCGAGCAACGCGGCGAGGTCCGCGTCGTCCGCGGCGGACGCGAGGAGCGCCTCGTCGGCGGCGCCGTCGAAGTGCGCGGCGACGCGGGCGGCGTCGATCGGCGCGGACGGGCGCGGCACGGCGGCCCCCATCGCGGCGGCAAACCAGGCGGCGAAGCGGGCGTCGGCCTCGCGAGCGGGGTCGGGCGTGTCGTCGGTCATCCGCGCTCTCCACCCCCGGACGGGCCCCCCGCGGGGCGGGGCGCCATCCCTGGTCCGGGACGAGCGCCCCCGCGGAGGATCCCGCGACCGGCGCTCACCCTCGTTGTAGGCCCGCAGGCGCTCCGACCGGACACCCACGACCCGGGGGGCCTTCGCCCTGCGCCGCTACTCCTTGTATTGTACAGTTGTTCGTTCACAGGGTCGGGTCCACCCACCGCTCGAGTTCGGGCACCGCCTTCGCGAGCCGCGCCTTCGCCCGGTGGAGCAACTGCCCGACGCTGTCGCGCTGCAGGTGCAGGACCTCCGCGATCCGCGCGTAGTCGAGGCCCTCGATGAACTTCAGCGTCAGCAGCAGCCGATCGCGCGGCGGCAGCGCGTCGAGGGCGGCCCGCAGCGCGGCGAGCCCGGCGGCCCGCTCCTGGCCGGACAACGCCGCGAGCGGGCTCACCGCGCGCGGGTCCTCGTGCCCGCCGCCGCCGCGTTCGTCGGCCTCGGCATCGAGCGACACGGTGCGGCCCGCCCGCCGGAACCACCGCCCGACCTCCGTCCGGCAGATCACGCCGAGGTAGGTGCTCAGGCGGAACTCGGGTCGGTAGCGGTGGAGCAGCTTGCGGTCGTGGGCGACGAGCGCGAGGAAGACCCCGCTCGTCACCTCGTCCACGTCGGCGTCCGACGCCACGCCGCGCCGCCGCGCGAGCATGCGCCGCGCGAGCGCCGCGACCAGCGGCCCGAACCTCGGGACGAACCGCGCCCACGCCGCCGCGTCGCCGGCCGCGCACGCGGCGACGAGGGCGGCCTCGCTCTCGGGCTCCGGTCGGTCCGACCCGGCGGTCATTTGCCCGTCGTGACGACCGGGGCCGGGATCGGCTGCGTGGGGCGCGTGGCCTGCTTGAGGAACAGGATCGCCCACGCGGTGTCGCACAGGTCGCTCGGCGAGATCTCGCGCGCGCCGATGGCGCCGGTGCTCCACCGCCCGTCGGGCTTCTGCTGGGCGAGGAGCAGCTTGGCGCCCTCGAGGTACCAGTCGTGCGCGCCGACGTGCTTCCGGCCGGCGTAGGCGGCCGCGCGCTCGAGCCCGTACAGGTAGTAGTAGTGCCACGCGGGGGCGCCGCGGGGCGGGTTGTGGTCGACGGCCCAGTTCTTGTCGAGCCACGCGAACCCGTCCTGCACCGCGCGCCCCACCTTGCGGTCGAGGTCGTCGGTGTACCCGCCGTACCGCGTGGGCTTGAGCAGCGCGTCGCGGCAGATCGCGAGCACCGCGATGCCGGCCGTCGTCATGCTGCCCGTCACGATCTGCGTCGTCGGGTCGCCCTGGTACGACCACCCGTTGGCGCGGTCGCCGCTGTCCACCGCGTACGACTTCTCGCCGGGCTTCTCCGGCGGGATCACGCGGAGCACCTTCTTGCCGTCCTTCTGCTGCGTGGCGAGGCAGCGCTCGAGCGCCAGCACGAAGCGCGAGAGCGGCACCTCGGCGCCGCAGTCGCGCGCCGCGCGCAGCCCGAGCAGCGCGTACTGCGTGTTGGAGAGGTCCGAGGGCGGCGTGTGCGGGTAGCGCCACCAGCCGTCGTCGAGCTGGACGCTCACCAGCCACGACGCGAGCTCCTGGATCCACGAGGCGATCTCCTTCGGCAGCCCGCAGCCCTCCTTCTTCTTCGTCGCGTACCGCGCGTCGGTCTTGCCCGGCTTGTTCCGGTACAGCTCCGTCAGGAACATGATCAGCACGCCGGTGCCGTACGTCGTCCGGACGGAGCCCGACGCCTCCGACGCGTCGCGTTTCCGCGCGAAGTCGACGAGTTGCTTCATCCACGCGTCGTCCTTCGTGTCGCCGGCCGCGACGAGCGCGAGGCCCACGAGCGAGGCGAGGCCCTGCTGGTAGTGCGGCGAGCCGCCGAAGTCGAGCGAGCCGAACCCGCCGTCGCCGCCCTGCTGCTTGCGCAGCCACGCCGCGCCGGACGCGATCGCGGCGTCGATCTTCTTCTGCATCTCGGGCGTGACGACGTGGAACTCCGCGTCGGCTTCGGGCTCGGCCGGCGCGCCCGGCGCCGGGGGCTTCGCCGGCGCGTCGGCGGCGCGCGCCGGCGCACCGACGACCGCGACGGCCGAACACGCGAGGAGGAGGAACGCGGAGCGGAGGGACGGCGTCATGGCCCGTGGATCCTACGGCACCGTCGCACGGGCGGGGCAGGCTCCTCGCCGGCCGGCGGCGCGGACGCGCGAGCCACCGGGCCTTGCGTCCCCCACCCCCCGACCGCGCCCCCCGACCCGAGCCTCCCGCCGCGCGGCGTGCCCCCGATCGCGGCGCGTGCGCCGCCCCGGCCCCGCTCGGCCCTCGGGGCTCCCGGACGGCGGCCCACGGGGACGCGAGGCCCGGCCCGCGCCGCGCTCGGCCGCCCCACCGCTGCGCGAAGGCGGATGATCCGCGCGCGGCGACGGCCTCGTCGGTCGCGCGGGGCGCGCGGCACGCGAGGTCCGCCGCCCGGGATCAGCGACCCGAGGTCGATCCCCCGCGCGCCGTCACTTCGCTTCGAGGCACGCCGCGCGGACGAGCGCCGGTTCGACGCGCTCGGACTTCAGCAGCCGCGGCGTGCGCTCGGACGTGAGCACCACCGTGGTCGGGACGTAGCCGAGGTAGTACCGCCGCACGAGCCGGCGTTCGTCGTCGGACAACGCGCGGCGCGGCCCCGGCGTGAGGTCGACGAGCACGAGGTCGACGTTCGACTCGACCTCGAGCAGCACGGGCCAGAGATCGGCGGCGGCGAGCCGGCTCGAGCGCGCGGTGTCGTCGTAGAAGAGGACGAGCACCGGACGCTCCCCCTTGGCGAGGGCGGTCCCGGCCGGCACCGTGCGGGCGATCTCCTTCGGGAAACAGGCCAGCGCGGCGTCGTCGGGGTTCGCGCGGAGCGCGGCCACGTGCTTCGCGACCAGCGAGTTGCGCGTGGTGCCGAACTCGAAGCCGGACGAGCCCCGGCCGGTCGGCAGGTCGTCGGGGACCGGCGCGGGCGGCGGCGGGACGAACCGCGGCTCCGGCGCGGGATCCGACGGGCGCGGGACGTCCGGGACGCCGGGTGCCGTCGAGGGCTCCGGGATCGGCGGCGGCGGCGGCGGCGGGTTCGCGGGGATGCGCGAACGCGGGCCGGGCGTGGGCCCGACGGAAGGCGTCCCGACGTCGGTGGGCGGCACGTCCGTCGGCGGCGGGACCGGCGGCGGGACCGGCGGGCCCTCCGGCGACGGCGTTCCCGTCGAGGGTGTGTCGGTGCCGGCGCCGGGGCGGAGCTTCGAGAGCGACACGCGACCGCCCGGCGGCAGCGTCGGGAGGACGGTCACCGGCGGCGCGGTCGCGCCGTCCGGCGAGCCCCCAGCCGCCGGGATACCTGCCGTCGGGATCCCGTCCGGCGAACCTGCGGCGGGCGACGGGGGCGGCAGGGGCGCGGGCGGCGGCGGGCTCGGCGGCCCGTCGGGCGTCGGCAGCGGCACGTGCGTCGGCAGCGGCACGCCGCCGGACGGCGACGGCGCGGGCGGCGGAAAGGCCGGCGTCGGGGTCGGCGCAGGGATCGGCGCGGGCGGCGGCGCAGGGATCGGCGCGGGCGTCGGCGCCGGCGTGCCCTCGGGCATCACGAACGGCGTCGGGGCCGCGGTCCCCGGCGGCGGCAGCAGCGGGATCTCGTCCCCCGACTCGACGGCCGGGCCCGCCGGGCGGCCCCCGGGCACCTCGCTCCCGGCGGGCACCTGGACCCCCTCGGGCAGCGGGACGGTGGCGGGCGACGGCGGCGTGGGCACCTGCGACTCGGGCGGCACCTCGGGGACGGCGTCCGCGGGCGCGACCTCGGGCCCGTCGGTCCGCGCATCGGCAGGCCCATCGGTCGGCGCACCCGCCGGGCCCGGCGGCGCGACGGGGCCGTCA
>JAEUHO010000062.1 GCA_016795345.1 Planctomycetia bacterium
TCTGCGCCCGCCACGCGAGGCCGAGCCGCCGTCCCGCGGGCTCCGCGGTGGACACCGGGCGCACGACCACGTGCGTCGCGCCGCGGCACTCGACCTCGACCGCGATCTCGGGGAGGAGCGTGACGCCCTCGCGGGCCTCGACCATCTGCACGAGGGTGTGCAGCGCGCTGGCGCGGAAGTCGCGGTCCTCGCGGGCGCCCGCGATGCCGCAGAGGGAGAGCGCGCGCTCGCGCAGGCAGTGGCCGTCCTCGAGCAGGAGGACGCGCACGCCCGCGAGGTCGGCCTCGGTCAGGATCTCCCTCGCGGCGAGCGGGTGGTCCGCGGGGACCGCCGCGAGGAACCGCTCCTCGACGAGCGGCGCCGTCGCGACCGCGCCCATCTGCACGTCGAGGTCGAGCAGGACGACGTCCACCGTGCCCGCGTGGAGCCGCTCCACGAGGGGGCGGGTGCGGTCCTCGTGGACGACGAGGCGCAGGTCGGGGTGGAGCTCGCGCGTGGCGGCGACGAGCCGCGGCATGACGTACGGCGCGACCGTCGGGATCACGCCGAGCCGCAGCGGGCCCGTGAACGGGGCGCGGAAGCGGCCGGCCTCGTCGTGCAGGGCGTCGAGCCCGGCGAGCAGGGTGCGCGCGTGCTCGAGCAGCGCGCGGCCGGCCTCCGTCGGCCGGACGGCGTGGCGGTCGCGGTCGAAGAGCTTGACCCCGAGGAGCCGCTCGAGGTCGCGGACCTGCACGCTGAGGGCCGACTGCGACATCGCGAGCCGGCGCGCGGCGTCGCGGAAGTTCAGCGTGTCCGCGACGGCGACCGCCGCCTCGAGCTGTCGCGTGGTGGGGAGCGCGCGCATCCGCGGCGAGGATACGGGAGGCCGAGGCACGCCACGACCGGTCCCCGAGGCGCCGCCGGGCCGTGGACCCCGCCCCGGGCCCCGGCGACGCCCGCCGGTGACGCCCGCCGAGACGTCAGGCGGGACGGTCGGTCGGCCGGACCGGGCCGGTCGCGCGCCCGCCGATGGAGGCGGACGGCCGCGCCGCGGCCCGGGTGACCTGGCCGTCCGTCGCGGCGTCGGCAGCGCCGGGCGTGTCGTCGCCGTCGTCCAGGACGGGTCGCCGGGCGTCGTACGCCCCCTGCGCCGCAAGCACCTCGCCGATGTGGGCCTCGGCCCACTCGCGGATCGAGACGAGCAACGTCACGAGCGTGCGGCCGAGGTCGGTCAGCGCGTAGTCCACGCGCCGCGGGGTGCCCGGGTGTTCCGTCCGCAGGACGACGCCGTCGCGCTCGAGGCCCCGCAACGTCTGCGTGAGCACCTTCTGCGACAGGCCCGGGATCTCGCGCCGCAACGCGGTGAACCGCTGCGCGCCGGCGGAGAGTCGCCCCACGAGCAAGACGGTCCACTTGTCGCCGATCCGGTCGAGGACGAGGCGCGTGGGGCAGTGCTGCGCGTAGGCGTCGGGGGCGGGGCCGGCGTCGGGGTTCATCGAACCGAGCATACGGGTCCGTCGGGGGGTCCGCGCGCGGCCGCCGTAGGATCCTCCCGCCCCCGGAGCCCCCACCCATGGCCGGATCCCTGCTCCCCTATCTCCCCGTCGTCCTCGGCGCCGCCGCCGCCGCCCGCGCGGCCTTCGCCGCGGGGCCGTCCGGCGCGACGCCCGCCCCCGCCCCCACGCCGACGCCGGCGCCGGACGACCGGCCCAAGGGCCCGACCGTCGTGGGCATCCTCGTGTTCGAGGGCGTCGAGCTGCTCGACTTCACGGGCCCGGCGGAGGTCTTCGCGGTCGCGGGCCACGGGTCGATGTTCAAGGTCGTGACCGTGGCCGAGTCGAAGACGCCGTTCGCCACCATGGGCGGCCTGACGTTCGTCCCGTCCCACGCCTACGACGACGCGCCCCCCCTCGACGTGCTCGTCGTGCCCGGCGGGAACATGCGCTCGGTCAGCCCGCGCGGCGTCGACTGGCTCCGGACGACCGCCGCCGCGACGCCCATCACCATGTCGGTCTGCATGGGCTCCATGCTCCTCGCGCGCGCGGGGCTCCTCGCCGGCATCGAGGCGACGACGCACCACTGGGGCCTCGACCACCTGCGGGCGACGGTCCCCACCTGCCGCGTCGTCACCGGCCGCCGGTTCGTCGACGCGGGCCGGATCGTCACCACGGCGGGCGTGACCGCGGGCATCGACGGCGCGCTCCACATCGTCGAGCGCCTCCACGGGAAGGACGCCGCCGCGTGGACCGCGAAGGAGTGGATGGAGCACCCGACGCCGACCGTGTGACGGCGGCGCGCGGGCGCGCGCGGGGCCCACGACGCAGCGTGCAGGGCGCAGGGCGCAGGGTGCAGGGTGCTGGGCACTGGGCGCTGGGCGCAGGGCACAAACCACGGCACGCCGGGATCGCAGCCAGGGGGAGCGGGACGCAAGGCCCGCGCGGGGGCAGGCCACGGGCGGGCCGGCTGCGGGCGAGCAGGCCACGGGCGAGCGGGCCACGGGCGAGCGGGCCTCGCGTCGGCGGGACCCGGATTGTCGTACCCGAAGGGGCGGCTCGCGCGAGTACGGAGGGAGAACGACCCGATGCGCCCCCCCGAAATGCTCGCCGACATGCTCCTGTCCGCGCCTACGAGCCCGTCCCGCCGCGAGGCCCGTTGGGCGTCGGTCGTGCGCGCGCTCGCCGAGGTCTACCCGGAGCTCGCCGGCGCGCCCGGCGAGTTGTTCGACGATGCGCGGATGTTGCGCGTGGCGTTCGACCTCGTGGACGCGCTGGTCTTCCACGCGAGTTTCCGCGCGTTGTGGGACGTGGGCGACCGTCCGCTCTGGGCGTGGCGGCTCGAGACGGGCGACGCGCCGTGCGACGCGTGGCTCGAGGAGGAGGAGGTCGAGGACTCGCGCGACGCCGGGGACGACTGGCAGCAGGCGCCGGAGATCGTCTACGAGTTCGTCCTCCACGGCCCGCGGCTGGCGGAGGCGTTCCCGGGCCGCACGGATGGCGCGGGTGCGGGCGGCGCGCTGCCGACGGGCCGGTTCGACGACGAAGACAGCCCGTCGGTGCTCGTCGCCGTCGTGCGGGCGCTGGGCCGGCGGATGGTGCGCCTCGCCGCGCGCCACGGCTCGTACGACGACCGCGAGGCCGACACCGCCGAGCGGCTCCTCGTGGAGGCGTTCGGCCAGGGGCCGACGACGGACCCGCTCCGGCCGCCCGCGCCGCCGCGGTCCGGGACGCCCGGGACGCCCGGGGCGCCCGGCACGGTCGGCACGGCCGCGCCACCGTCCACGCCACGGGATCTCGCGGAGTCGGGCCCCGCGGCACCGGCGGACGCCGAGCCGAGCCCGCGGCGCGCGTGGCGGGAGCAGCAGCGCACGGCGCCCCCGCACGAGCATCACGGGCCCGCCGGGCCCCCGCCGGAGGAGATGTTCCCGCACCCGCTTCCGCCGGGACCGCCCCTTCCGGGGGCCCACCCGTCGGGCGTCCACCCGTCGCGACGGATCACCCGGCGCCGCCCCGACGACGGCACCTCGCCCACGGGTGCGAGTGCGTAGGCGGTAGGCCGTATCCTCTGGCGATGACGTCTCGCCACGCACGCTCCTCCGACGCCGTCCGCAACGTGCTCGAGCGGCTGCGGCCGGCAGGGGTCACCGGGAAGCCGCCGACCTGGCTGAAGGGCCTGCTGGAACACGGGGACTGGGACCTGATCCTCGCGGACGCGCGCAGCACGCCGCCGGCGATCGCGATGGCGTGGCTCGCGCCGCTGCTGTCCGACGACGGGCTCGACGCGCTCGACGAGCTCGGCCCCTCCGACTTCGTGGGCAACGTGATCGAGTTCGTCGGCAGCGTGGCACGCACCGAAGGCGCGCCCGTCGAGGCGGCGACCGACGCCGTCGTCAACGCCTTGCTCTCGACGGACCCGAGGTGGACGGCGCACGACTCGGCCCGGTCGGTGCTGATCGAGCTCGGTGCGGCCCACGGGGAGGCGCGAGAGATCCTGCTCGCCGCCCACGCGGCGGCGGGGTCGACGACCGACACCGATCTGTACGAGGAGATCCTGGCGAGCACGTGCGCCGACGACCCGCGGGTCCGCGCGATCCTGCTCCGTCGGCTCGAGCTGGAGCCGGAACGCGGGGCCACGCTCTGCGCGATC
This sequence comes from Planctomycetia bacterium, assembly GCA_016795345.1. Lineage (GTDB taxonomy): Bacteria > Planctomycetota > PLA2 > PLA2 > JAEUHO01 > JAEUHO01. The sequence goes on from JAEUHO010000062.1 coordinate 4,123, forward strand.
CACGGCGACCCCCGCTTCGTGGCGCCGCTCCGGGCCGCGTGGGACGCGTGCCCCGAGGTCCCGGACACGACGGACGTCGACCGCGCACGAGCCGTCTGCGAGCTCGGCTGCGCGCTCGAAGACCTCGGCCACGCGTTCGACGACGCCGGGACGGCGAAACGCGTGGCGTACGAACAGGTCGCCTACGCCGACCGCGCGTCGCCGGCCGCGACCCCGACGGGCGACGCCGCGTTCGACGACGACGCGTTCGACGGCGACGACGAATCGGAGCGTGAGGACCTCGCCGAGGAGTTGAACTATTTGCTCGACGAGGCCGATGCGGGGACGCGGGGTGATCCCGCCGAGTCGCCGCTCACGCGCGCCCTCGACGACGCCAGGGGCCTCGAGCCGGTCGGGCCGCCGGTGCCGCCGCTCGCGCGGAAGCCGACGCCCGGGCGCAACGAGCCGTGTTGGTGCGGCAGCGGCCAGAAGTACAAGAAGTGCCACCTCGACGCGGACGCGGCGCAGGCCTGACGCGGCGCACGCGGGTGAGATCACGTCGAGGGGCGCGACCAGGGGAGCCAGGCGCGGAGGCCCGCGCGGCGGCGTGAGCGCGGCATGCGGACCGCGACGCGGTCGGCGACGACGGGCACGGCCGCGCGGGCGTGCGCCGCGGCGTCGGCCAGCGCGCCGAGGCCGCGCCGCCGGGCCTCGACGACGATCGCGTCCAGGTTGCGCGCGTCGTGACCGCCCTCGAGGGGGTGCGCGCGCAGGCGCGCGAGGAAGTCCGGCGGCCGAGGCAGCGCCGGCGCGGCGTCCGGGCCCGCGAGCGCGTCGACCATCGCGCGCGCCTGGACGCACTTGTGGCAGCGGCCGCAGTTGTCGCCGGCCCGCGAGACCCAGCACACGCGGAGGTGCGCGAGCGCGCCGGGGACCGAGGCGACGGCGCGCAACTTCTCGATCCGCTCGACGCCGAACCCGTGTTGCCGCACCACGACCGTCGCGGACGAGAGGCGCTCGTCGGTCAGGGGGTGGGAGCCCCACGGGGCGTCGTCGCCGCCCGACACGGAGGCCGCGATCCACGCGGCGCGCAACCGTCGGCGGAGGGCGTGCGCGATGCCCGCAAGGAGCGCGCCATGGGCCACGAGCGCCCAGTCGGCCTCGTGCCACCGCGTGTCGCGGAGGTTGGTGCGCACGACGTGCAGCGGCCGCCCCGCCGCCGCGGCCGCACCCTCCGCCGCGCGCCGCGCGGCCGCGAGGCCGGCACGCGCGCGCAGCCGGACGTCGAAGCCCTCCACGAACCACAACTCGTCGAGCCACGGGGCCCCGCCGTCGAGCCGGCCCGCCCCGGCGAGCGCGGTGAAGGTCGAGTCGACGCCGCCCGAGAAGAACGCGACCCGGGCGCCCGTCGCGTCCGGCGGGGTCGCGGGCCGGACCGGCGCGCGCAACGTCACGCGGGGATCGAGTCCATACCAACGGTGCCAGACGGCGGGCACCGCGGCGGCCCCCGCGAGCAACCCCGCGTCGACGGGTGCGTCCACAACGAGGGGTTCGCCGAGCGCGTGGGCCAGCGGGAGGAAGGCCGCGACGAACGCGTCGCCCGCCGTGGGGTCGAGGCCGTCGGCCAACGCCGCCGGCACCTCGAACCACGCGGTCTCGGCGCGCCACGGACGGTCGTCGTAGCGCACGCGGGCCGCGAGGCGGGCACCGCCACCGGGCACGGGCAGGGTCCGGATCCGATCGACGCGCACGGGCACCTCGGGGCGCGGATCCTAGCCCGACACGAACGCGCGGGAGCGCGGTGTGCGCGGCGGCGGCGTGCCGCGGGCCGGGCCTCGCGGTCCCACGCGGGGGGGCTCGCGTCTCGAGCCTCCGACGTGGTCGGGCGCGCGGGACCACCACGCGACCGCAGGACCGGACGCCGGTGGCCGGCCGGTGTGAGGAGGCGCCGTCGGCGCCGCCGCCGCGACGTCCGCAAACACGACGAAGGCACGCGTCAGCCGCGGGCGGGTTCGTGTCGAGCAGCCTGGTTCGGGGACTGTCGGTGGGATGTGTTAGTATTCTGTTCATGTCCGACAAACACCCCGCCCCGGCCAACGCCAACCCCGCGGACTCCGCGGCGCCTGAACTTTTCGCCGCGTTCCGCGAAGCGGTCGCGGCCCGCCGCGAAGCCGAGCTGCGGTGCGCGCGCCTGCTGGCCCAGCTGGGCGACGAGCGGCTGCGGGAGACGTTCGGCGGTGTGAACGTCGACGAGTCCGGCGAGCGGCACGGCCTGGCGACATCGAGTCGCGGGCGCTCCTCGACCTCGGGCGCGCACGCCGCCTCCATCCCGACGTCGCGGACGAGACCCTCGCCGGCGCCGTCACCGCCGCGACCGCCGCCTGCCGCTCCGAAGTCCTGACGACCTCAATCGATCGGCGACACCTCGACGATCGAGTGCCGCAGGGCGTCGGCATCGAACGTCGCGGGATCGAACGCCGGCGTCTGGGCGGAGAGTTGCACCGTCGGCGGGCACGGCGCCCCCGTCGCTGCGTCCACGCACCGGAACCACCGGATCGACGTCGTGAGTTCGACGCCGGACCGCGCCGCCCACGCCTTCCGCAACTCCGGCCCCGGCCCGTCCCGCTGCGCCCGACGACGCGCGCCGTCCAGCGACGCGAGGTCCACCTTCCCCGCGAGCGCCTCGCCCACGAGTTGGTACCCGCGACCTCGCGGGATCCGGAGCGCATGTTCGGTCGCCCCGCGATCTCCGAGGAAGCGCTCCCACGCGCCCCCCACCGACGCCTCGTCCCTCGCCGCCGAAAGGGGCACGACGGCCGCCGGGATCGCCTCGAGCGATCCGTCGAAGGGAACCTCCCCCGCCGCGTCGGCGCGGCCGCGGAGTTCCACGTACAACCCCTCCCGCTCGGGCGCCCACGACGTCGGCTCGAACGTCGTGCCCGGCTCCGGTTGCGGCGGCGGCGCGGGCGGCGTCGGTCGGACGCGCGCCACGACCTCCCGCCACGACGCGAGCGCCTCGTCCCGCGTCGCGCCGAAGGCGACCGCCGTCCCCGCGATGCCGTCCGCCACCGCCCACGACGCCGCGACCGGCGCGCGTCCCGCCGCGATGGCACGCCGGATGCCACTCCGACCGACGGCCCAGGCGCCTTGGGGCGGGCGCACCATCGGCCGCGGTACGACGACCCGCCCCGGGCCGTACCGACCGACCTCGAGCCCCGCGACCCACGCCGCGAGCAACTCGAGCCGACTGTCGTTCCCCGCGGCGAGCGCCGCCTCGATCGACGCGAACATCGCGGCGTCGAGGGGCCCCACGACATCGACCGCCCGCGCATCGCGACCGTAGTTCACGCACAACCGCTTCTCGCCGTCCCCGAGGCCCACGGTGGCCGCCACCGGGCGGAACGTCAGCGGGATGAAGCGGCCTTCCCCGGGGGCGGGGGACGCCTTCCAGGCCTCTTCCGGCTCCGCGTCCGCGTCCGCCTCGTGCGCATCGAGCACGTCCGGGGCGGTGATCACCAAGGTCGCGATCGGCCACGGCACGACCCCGCCCTCCTCCGACACGAACACCTGTCGGCTGCGCCCCTCGTCGAGGTCGATCGACAACGCGCGCCCCCCAAGGCGGTCGACGAGCAGGTCGAGGAACGCGCCGGCTCGCTTCGTCGTCGAGAGCACGGTGTGCAAGAAGACCGCGGGGTTCTTCGCGTCGTTCGGCGTCGGCATCCCGACATTCTGGCGAAACCCACCCAGGGACGCCACGGGCCGGCCAACCCCGGGACACGGCCCCCTGCGCCGGACGCAAGGCCCGTTCAACGCCGAGGGCACGCCCCGGGCGTCACGCCCCGCATCTCGGCACGTCGTGGGCAGGCCCCTGACGCGGCGGGACGCGACACGCGTCCACGCCATTCCCGACCGCCACCCCCCGCCGTACGCTGTGGGCATGACGGCGCCGCACGACGACCTGTCCCATGCGCAGCGCTACCGCGCGCGCCTCATCGCGTCGAAGCTCGAGACGCTCCGCCTGGTCCGCGCCCTGGCGCACGTCGGCGTAGGTGGCGGACCGCTGAGTTCGCGTCTCCGGAAGGCGCTGGCCCGGCTCGCCGAGTACGACGCCGTCGTGACGGGCACCCTCGCCGTCCTCGACCCCGACGGTCCGCAGGTCCCTGACCCTCCGTCCATGGTGTTCGAGCAGTTGATCGGGGCGGGCGCGCCCACCCGCGACGACGTCCTCGCGAGGCTGACCCGGCGCGATGCCGAGGCCGTCCGCCTGGCGCTCCCGAACGTCCACGCCGACGAGGCCGACGTCCTCGCGGACGTGGAGGACCTCCGCCAGACCACGCCGGAGCCTGAAGCGCGCAAGCCCGCCGCCAGCGGCCACCTCCCGACCCGCAACGGCCGCTGCCCCTGCGGGAGCGGCGAGAAGTACAAGAAGTGCTGCCTCGCGAAGGACGAAGCCCGGGAAGCGGCCCGGCCCGTGCCGCCCCCGACCTATACGCGCGCCTCGGCCCCCGCGCTCCACGCCCTCGACCACCGCGTCGTCACCCGCATCCTCGAGTTCGCCCGCGCGCGACACCCGGGCGCCGTCCCCGCCGCGGTCGCCGCCGTCGACCGCCTCGGGAAGCCCGGGCACGCCGACGAGCTCATCGGACCGTGGATCGCGTACCACGCCATGGCCGACGGTGCGCGGCTGCTCGACCACTTCCTGCGTCACGAAGCGGACCGCCTCCGCCCCGACGAACGCGGGTGGGTCGAAGCGAACGCCCGCACGCCCCTCTCGATCTGGTGGATCGAGCACGTCGTGCGCGGCGACTCCGTGCGGCTCCGGGACGCCCTGACCGACGAAGTCCACACCGTCATCGAGCGGAAGGGCAGCGAGTGCATGCGGCCCGGCGACGGCCTTTGCGGACGCGTCGTCGCCCTCGAGGGCCTCGCGCTCCTCATCGGGATGCACGCCCGCCCCCTGCCGCCCATCGAGACCGAACGCGTCGCCGCCGCGCTGCGCGCCACGCTGCCGGGCGCGCGCAACCGTGCGGCGGGCGCGCCCGTGCCCCCCGAGGCGCTCGCCGGCGAAAACGCGCGGACCGTCCTCGTCGCCTGGTGCGATGCCGTCCGGGCGTTCGACGCCCGACCGCTCCCGACGCTGCAGAACACCGACGGCGAGCTCCTCGTCTGGACCGTCGACCACTATCGCTTCGCGGCCCGGGACCGCGCCGACCTCGTGCAGGCGATCGCCGCGATAACGGACGTCGAACCCGCCGACCTCGTCGACGGCGACCCGCCCGCGAGGACGGCGTTCCGCCGGGTCGTCGCGGGCAGCGCCACCCTTGGCCCCGAGGGGTGGACGTCGCACGGGCGGATCCACGTCGACGCGCAGACCCTCACGGTCGAGTGCAACTCGACCCGACGCGCCGATCGCCTGCGGGCCGAGCTTGAGGCCGCGTGTGGCACCCGGCTGAAGTTCGTGCGCCGCGAGCAGACCTCCGGCGCCGACCTGATGGCGAAGGCGTCCAAGCAGCCGCCGGGGCCCCCGCGCCCGCCGCCGCCGGACGCGCCCGAACGCGACGCCCTGATCCGCGCCACGAAGGAGCGGATCTACGACCGATGGGTGGACGAGGAGATCCCGTCCCTCGGCGGCGCCACGCCTCGCCAGGCCAACGCCGACCCCGCCCTGCGAAGCCGGCTCGAGGCGATCCTGCGCTCCATCGAGCAGACCGAGTCCGCCCAGCCCGCCACCCAGCGCTTCGACGTGGGCCGCCTCCGGCGCGCGCTCGCAGAGAGCCCGCCCAAGCGGTAGGCGATCCGTCAGCGGCGCGCACCACGCCGCGAACGGCGCCGGGCGCGGAGCGGAGCAGCCGCGGCACGGAATGGGGCCGCGTCGCGACGAACGACGACGCTCCCGACCGGCAATTCGACGTCCCGTCGGCGGTCCGACCGCCTCGAGGCCCGCTCGCACCCCGGTTCACCCGGCAGACAACCTCCCGGGACGCGAGGCCCGCGCGCTCGCAGACTCCATCGGCGCGGGGCGTGACGCGGCCCCAGCCGTCGCGACGGGCGTCGCCCGACGCCCGTACGATGGAGTCCGGGAGGTCGCACCGTGGGCTGGGTCGACATCTGGAACCGCCTCGGCGCGGACGGCCGCCGAGAGGCGACCGAAGCCGTGTGGGCGGCGGAGCCGCCCGCCGACGACGACGTGGAGCACGTCGGCGCCGCGCTCCGCATCCGTCCCGTCGCGGTCCGCAAAGCGTCGCGCGCCCAGCGCCTCCAGTGGACCGAGCTCGCCGCCCGACGCTCCGACGAGATCGCCCGTCGCTGCCTGCTCGGGCTCCACCTCGGCCCTCGCCTCCCGATGTTGAACGCGTTCCTCGAAGCGACGGGCGTGCCCCACCAACGCGACGGGAGCGTCCGGGCCGACGCCCCTGCGCCGCCCCCCGCCACGATCCGCGAGGCCCTCGACCGCCTCCGCCCCGTCTACGGCGCGCCGACGCTCGACGTGATGCTCGACTGCATGCAGCTGCTCGGCCTGCCGTTGTGGGCCCGCCTGCACGAAGCCCGCGCGGCCCCGCCCGCCGAGGCACCCCCGGCCGAAGCGGCGCCCCCGACCGGCACACCGCCCCCGACCGCCGCGGCGTCGCCCCCGGGCTCCACCACGCCTGCGCCGCCCGCGGACGCCGCACGCCCCGCCACCGCGACCTCGACGGCGCCGAGCGCCCCGACCGCCGACCGGCCTCCCGCCCCCGCGACCGACGATCCCGCCGCCGAGGCTCGCACCTTCACGACGCTCGACGCGATCGTCCTCCGCGCGGTCGTCGAGGCCACGACCTCCGGCGACGACCTCGAGGCGATCCGGGTGCGCGACCTCGTGGAAGAGGTGATCCAGCTCCGCCCCGACCGCCACCGTTCCTACTTCCACCTCGGCTTCCTCGACGCACTCCAGGGCAAACCCGTCGACCCGCGGTTCCCCGAGACGAACCCGATGCGCCGCGGGTGGTACCTGAGTGGGGCCCTCCACGCGTTCCACCGTCGCGCCGACGCCGCCGCGATCGCCAAGCTCTACGACGATCACCGCGAGGACGTCGTCCGCCTGACGAGCGGCGCGCACCCCGAGGGCCCGCGCGCGGCCCCCCTCGTGTTCGACGCGCTGCGCCGCTCGGGGCGCCGCCCCGAAGCGGTGGGAGCGCTCGGCGTCGCGTGTGTCCGCGACGTCGGGCTCGACTTCTTGCGGGACCTCCTCGACGAGGCCGTCCACCTCCTCCGCGCGCAGCGACCCGAGGAAGCCGCCCCCCTCCTCGACCTCGTCGAGGCCGGCCTCCTGGGCGCGGCCGAACGCGGCCTCGACGTCGCCTCGATGCAGGCCGAGGTGCTGCGCCGCCGGGCGCACGTGCTCCGCCGTCGGGGCGACCTCGACGGCGCCCGCGCCCTCCTCGAACGCCTCCTCGAGGGCGCCGACGAGGCCCATGCCTCCCGCATCCACGCCGACCTCGGCCTCGTCACGTGCCGCTACCGTGAGCTCGTCGAGATCGCGTTGCCGCCGGCGGAGCGCGACCTCCCCGCCATCGCCGCGGCGCTCCGACCCGGCCGAGCCCACTTCGAGGCCTCGGCACGCGAGGCCCGGCGCGCCGGCGGGCACGGCGAGTACTGCCTCGGGGTCCTCACCATCGCGGAAGGCCGCACCGACGCCGCCATCCCCCATCTCGAGCGCGCCGCCGCGGCCATGGCCGAGGCGCCCGACGTGTACCGTCCGCTCGGCCTCCTCCCCCGCGCCGAGGCCTACCTCGCGCTCGCCCTCGCCGAGAGCCTCGAGCCCAGCGCCGCCGCCCGCGCCGCCGAGCTGCTCGCGTCCGCGCTGGCGTCGAGCCCGCGCGAGGTACCCGGGTTCGTGGTTCGGAGGGTCCTCGTCGGCCTCGGCACGACCGCCGCGGAACGCGCGGTCGCGCTCGTGGCGCGCTTCCCGGACCAGGTCCGCGGCGCCGAACTCGACGCGCTGCGCGGCGACGGGCTCATGCGCGACAGCGCCGTGCTGCGTACCGCGCTGCTCGCGCGCGCCCGCGACGAGCGCCGCCCCCGCGACCAACGCTGGGCCGACGCGGAGGCGCTCGTCGCCGCGGCCCGCGCGGCGGGCGACACGGCCTGTGGACAGGAGGCGCTCGACCTCCTCGAGGAGCTGGCCGACGACCGCGCGAGCGCGGAGCGCCTCGTGGCCCGCCTGCAGGACCGCGCCTTCTACGACCCCTTCTGGGACGAAGAGGAGGCGGGATGGGCGCGCGTCCGGCTGTTCGAGCTCGCCGGGCGGACGGCGTCCGCGGCGCAGCAGCTCGTCGCGCTCGGCCACCGTCTGGTCACGACGTCGTCGCCCGAGCGGGCGCGGCACGAGGGCGCCGCGATCCTGGAGCGGATCCGCGGCTACGGCGCGCCGTGCCCCGACCCGAGCTTCGAGCGCCGGATCGAGGCCCTCACCGCGTCCCTCCCCGCGCCGGCGCCCGGCGACGTCCGCAGCGTGCGCGCGCGGATCCTGTTCGTCGGGGGCAACGAGACGCAGGCGCGCTACGACGACGCGGTGCGCCGCGACCTCGCCGAGCGCCTCCCCCACGTCTCCGTGGACTTCCAGCACACCGGCTGGTCGAGCAACTGGGGCCGGCAGATGGCCGCGCTCGCTCAACGAATCGGCGAGGCCGACGCGGTCGTGATCATGCGGTTCGTGCGAACGCTGCTCGGTGCGCACCTCCGCCGCACGTGCAGCGAGAAGGGCAAGCGGTGGGTCGCCTGCACCGGCCACGGGCGCGACAGCCTCGTGCGCTCGATCGAGGAGGCGGTTCGCACCCGCCGGTGAGCGCTGCGCGCCGCCCGCGCGCGCGGCCCCCCGGCGGCCGGGGTGCATCCCCAGGTCATGGACGCAAGGCCCGGGCGCGCCCAACCGTCGCCGCTCCCGCCGCCGGGCGCCCCCCGAGCGACGCGAGCGGCCCGGATCCTGACCGCCGGATTCCCGCGGATCTCGACCGCCGGCAACACGCGGCGAGCGCGTGACGCGGAGCGACGCGAGCGGCGCGCCTCACCGGGGGCGGCATCGGGCGGCCTTGTGGGGGCTTGACGACGCCGGTACGCTCTCGGGCGCCATCCTCGGGAGAGGTTGGCGAGCTGGTGCTCCCCCCGGTCTTCAAATCTGGACCTCGCAGATTCGGCGTATCACGGAGGGCACCGACGCAACCCGTTTCACATGCTTCATTTTCGCTCGCAACCCGTTGCTACTTCATGAGATACAAGGGTCCGGTCGCTCTTGGGACGGCGCAACCTCGCGGAACTCGCCGAGCGCCCGAGTCACCCCGCGGAGCCGCGTGAAGTAAGCAATCTACGGGGCAGTTGAAGCGACCGAAGTCGCCCAAGTCCGGACGGAACGCCGGCCTGCACCGGGGACACCGGAAGTCACCATCGCCTCGGAGCACGAGTCCACTCTCGCATTCAGACACACGGCGCTATTGGGAGGTGTAGGGAAGGTGTGCGTGTGACGCGATGGCGGTTGGGTCAAATGAGACTCCGCCGTCGGGGCGACTTTGGGACGATGGAGTCTAAGCTTTGGCTCCGCCGGGTCGCTTCTGGTCTTGAAACTGACTGTCATTTCGCACGGGAAGACCGCAAACCTCCTCGATGATGAGTTGGCAGATCGGCATCTTCGGGAACAGGTTGATTGAGTATGGGCCGAAGTTGATGATCTCAAGCGTAATCTTGCCTCGATACCCGGCGTGAATAGTTGGCGCCGTAAAGTGAACGAGCATTCCGCACCGGGCATACGAACTGCGCCCCTCGATCCTGGCCGCCAGGGAACGGCCCTCTCGGAGAGGCAGATCGACCGTCTCGAGCGTCTGCGCGAGAACCAGTTTCCCCGGCCTCAAGAGGTACGGCTGCTCCTCCGTAATCCGAACGCTATCTGAGTTGTCCGAGAACGTCGGAATGAACCCTCCTCGCCGGAGGTCGATCGTAAACGCGCGGTCAACCTTGAACCACGACACCTCCTCCCCAAGCCGAAGATCCACCGCGCTCGTCTGATACGGACACTCCCGACCCGGCTCCGGAAGTAGCGGCTCCGGCGGCGGATCGAACGCCACGAGGCCCGCGGCCATAGCATCGCGAACGGCGGTATTCGACAGGATCATCCGACGAAATCCTCCTCGCGGACCGAAATCGGCGTCGGATTCTCCGCCGGAAGCATCACCCAACATCCGTCGGCGACCGAGATGAGCCTTACTCGAACTCTGCCTACTCCGTGCGCATCCGATTCGACTTCGCCGGACGGAACGAATGCGTCGAAGATCCGTCCATGTGGAAGTGAGATCTGGATCGCCCGCTCCGAGCTAAACATCCCCTTACCGATCCTGCAACGCAGCCAGCGGACAGGCGCCATGTGTGAAGTGCTCCAGTTGGAGCCGGGAGGCTAGAGCCGGGGAGGGACAGTGTCTTGTCGTTCTGGGTTCGGGTGAACCAGACGCCACCGGACAGGCCCCACCCGGCATGGCCACAACTCGTCTTGTGAACACAGGTTACGTCATCCAGAACCACCCCAGCAGGGTGGGCTGGGCGTCGAGTGTGTTCCGCATGTGCGCGCCGAGCGCGACCGGACGCGGTCTCTTGACTTCTCGTTCGGGAGCGGCAACGACGGCGCAAATGGAATGCAAAGCAGCGGTTGCCAACGCGGTTACTCGACCAGCGCCTTGAAGACAGCGTCCGACGCGTCCTTGTAGAACTCGATGGCGAGGCGCGTCCAGACGTCGTCGCCGAGGTCGCTGAGTTGACGGCGGGCCGCGACCGGCATGAGGATCGTCGTCGCCTGCTTCTCCACGGCCAACTCGGCCAAAGCGATGGCGTTCGGCAGCATGTCGAGCGAACCGCCCAGGTTGAGAGGGGCCACGATGATCGTGCCGCCCCGCGTGATGCGATTCACGAGGCTCCCGACCAATGCCACGAGGACGGGGAGCCCGAGGCCGGCCCCCTCGCGATCGGCGTCCAGTCCACTCGAGGGCCGGCCGACCTACGGACCGATTCGCTCGCATACGTCCTACATGTAGTACCGGTACGAGGGCTCCGGCGTCTCGCCGCTCGGGAAGTCCGCCAGGATGTGACCGACGTTTCTCGCGAACGCGAGCGTGATGGGCTCAGCGCACGCGAAGTCGGCGCTGTTCCAGTTCATCTTGGTCAACGCCAGGAGTTCCGAAGTGACCTGGCGCAGGGAGCCGTTGCCTCGTTGCTCGCAAATCTCGATCGGGAGCGGCACGCGCTGCCCTGGGTAGATCCCGAGGAACGGGATGTACCCCCGCGTGTAAACGACCGCACGCCCGATCGCCTCGTCGAGGCAGACGACGGTCCCCCGAAGCGGAGGCTCACGCCCTGTCCGGAGGAACCGCAGGTCGCTCGTCTTTAGCGCGAGGAAGTCATGGAACGGGATGTCACCCAGTGCCTCGACGAACCCCGCGTACTCGGCGTCGGTCACACGCGACGACTTGTGAATCACGACCCGCTTCGGCTTTCGACGCGTCGACGACGCGTACATGTCGAGGACGCTCGCGAGGAGCTTGCGCGACGCTTCGCGTCCGAGATCGGGCGGCCCATACGCGGTCCACTGAAACGGATCCCCCCGCAGCACGATCCCGTCACCATGTTGGGAGAAGGCCTGAGCCACGCTGCAGCCCAACGTCGAGGACATCCCCGTTGGCCTGAAGAACGCAACGCCAACGTAGCAGGTGTCCTCGTCGATTCCGCTCAACCGCCAAGGCACGCCCCCGGCTTTGTAGTAGAGGCCCACGGCAAGATTCCACGCGATCGTTGCGTCGTCCTGCTTCCCACCATCGGCGCTGAGCGTCGATTCCCAGACGACCTGGACCGGAACGCGCATCCGCATGGCTTCGATCTTGAGCGCTCGGTGCAGGCTGGCCGGCGGCGAAGAGGCTCCATCGCGTCCGATCGTGGGCGCGAGGTCGAACAGGTGCCCCTGTCGCGCCCGGCGGTCCGCCGCGAGCGAACGCAGGGCCTTCTCGATCTGCGGATCGCGGCGTCGCCGCTTTGGCGTCCCTCCCGTGCGTCGCATGGCGGTCTCGAACTCACGGGGCAGGCTGACCACCACGACATCGGGGCGCGACTCCCGGCCCCGTAGCACGTCCAGCCGCTCGCCGATCCGGCGGGCCATCTCCTCGATCGCACGATCCGCCGATGCCCTGCGCACGCTGAGTAGATCGGCCTCCGTCAGCAACTCGGGCGTCAAGTTGACGAGTTCCGTCGAAAACTGGGACCCAGAGCCCATCCCCGGAAAGTCGGGGTACAGCATCGCATCGGGGAATCGGAGTTTCCCGCTAGACCCATGCGCCCGCGCGACGGGGCTGATCGGGCCGGAGAGTCGGTCGAGGAAGCGAAGCGCGCGGTCCACAGTCGCCCCGGTCCCAACAAGACCAACGCGGATGACCGGGCGGGCGGCTCCGTCGAAGGGGCCGAAGAGACTGAGGCCTGTCTTCGGATCCGGGCAAGGATGATCGCCGCAAAACCGAAGCGCAGGCTCGTCGACGTGCCACGCCGAGAACGCGGGCGGTTGGTCACGAAGCAGGTCCGCCGACGAGGCCTCACCGACGCCTCGTGTACGACGAGTCTTGGCCCTACTCATCGTCGTCGTCCTGCTGCCCCTTCGCGGCGATGCTCGCGGCACGCTCCAGATCGTCACGTTCCGTTGCGACGAGCGCGGCGATTCGCACGAAGTCACCCGCGATCCCGCTGGTTGTCTGGGTAACGGTCGGAAGCGGTCGAATGCAGATGGGCCGGCCGCCGGTGGGGACGAGGATCTCGTTCTTCCCCGCGGCCAACGTCTGCCCCCAGAACAGCAAGTTGCGCAAGATCGCAGCATTCTTCTCGCGCCCCCCCCACTGCGCTGTAATCGCGCCGACGTCGGGACCGCGCTGGGCCCTCAGCCCATCGAGACTCATCACCCATGAGGGGATCGCTTGCAGGTACAGGGCTTCGCCGAGCGTCTCGAACCGAAGGCGACACCCATGGTGGATCCAGAACTCGCTAGAGTCCGTGCGGACGCAGCGCTTGGCCACCGTGCGCCTCGCGCCCGAGAACGGCCGGACACGGTCGCGTGGCTGGCCAGCCTCGTCTACCTCCGCTGGGAAGTGAACCAGGAGCTCGGATCCCTCGTACTCGGCACGAAGGTGCAAGTCGTACCGCGCGTGGCAAAGCAGGGCCTTGTTCAGCAACTCCACGTACCACCGCCATCTGGCGGGCTGGCTCCTCCATGCCTGCACGGCCTCTGCACGCACGCCACGAGGATCGACGTGGGGACCAAACGGGCCGCCGACGTCGGTGAGATCGGCGAACGTGAAGATGCGCTGCTCGCGGAGAACGAACGCGGGTGCTGCGCGGCGCACGGCGGGCTCCATCGCCGCGAGGACGTCTCCCTCCCGAGTCAGGCTCGTAGGCGCGCTCCAGACGGTCTCCGGGTACGCGGTCACCGGAAACACGTTAGAGAGGATCGACTCGAGAACCGAGTCGGCCCCCGCCGAGGATGGAGAGGGGATGGGGCGCGCCGGGATCCGATCCGCGATCGCCTCGGGAGTTCGTCGACGCCCCCGCGGCATGGCCTCATCGCGCAGTAGCGCCAGCAGGCGCTGGTACTCGCTCGAAGCGCGAGATGACTTCCGAAAGTCGAGCCAACTCAGGATCTTCAGGGCCGGCGGAATCTGGATGCGGTTCATTCCGGATCGGTCGACGTCCCGGAGCAGGATGGGCATGACACGCCGACGCACCCCAGCCGGATCGTCGTAGACGGCCATCGACCACTCGAACCGACAGAACTCCGACGCGAGCATCTCCGGGCTCAGGACAACCGCGACATGCCGAGACTGCTCGAGGAGTTCCATAATGCGAGTGACGACGTTGTCCCCCGGCGCCACGTCCCACTCGTCGAACGCGACCCGCAATAGTCGTCCATTCCACTGCTCGCGCTCGACGCGCTCAGCCAAGTTCCGCACCCACTCCGCGTCCACCTTCGAGTGGCAGAGGAACAGGTCTCGCAAGGGCTCGGGAACCAAGGGCGCGATCACCAGAGTCTCCGTCGGAGGCGCCGCCGCCTGTCTGGCGAGCGACTAGCAGCCGGGCACACCGCCTTGGGGTAACGGTATCCGAGCACTCCGACAACCGAACGGATTGCTACCACTGCCATAGCCTCAACCCGTTGTCTTCTCATTGGTTACGTCGCTTCGCATTCGTAGGTTGAGCCGCTCCGACACGACTGCGCCCGGATCGGATTGCTCGCCGACCACCTACGCTCGGAGGCGGGGGGCCGAGACGACCAAGTCGGCGCTCACCGAGAGCCAGCCGATCGTCCGGCGCGGCACGCACTCGGAGACAGGCGCGGCATCGCGATTACCATCCGCCCGCGCCGCCGGTGTTCGCGTCGGCCGCGCCAGCAGCCCCTTCGGAACCCTCAAACGAAGCCCCCGAGGAAGCGCTCAATGACGCGATTGACGGCCTCGGTCCGCTCCGGGAGGAAGGCGACTGCACCGATGATCGACGAGTGCGTGGTCCCCGTTCGTTGATCGAAGTAGCCCGGGAGGTTGACGAGGGGCGCCGCGGCCAGGCGCGGGTTCCGATCTACGAGTTGGCGAAGATTCTGGGGCACTCGACGCTCGCGGTGACCACGCGCTACGCCCACTTCTCGCCGGAGGCAGCCAGGAAGGCCGTGTCCGCCCTCGGGGATTCCCTGGCGCTCGGGGCTTCTGGGGTTGTGCAGACGAGGTCTGCGGCGGAACGCGACGCGGCGAGCCCGGCAACCAGGGCGTGAGGTCAGCCTCGCGTTGCGCATATCAGCGGGCACACCGCCCCGGGGTTCTCTCGCAGCCTCAATCGGTGTAAGTTCCTTCCCAGCAATCCTCGGGAGAGGATGGCGGCCTGGTGGCCCCCACGGTCTTCAAAACCGTTGCGTCGCCTCGCGAGGGGTGATGGGTCGGTTCGATTCCGATGCTCTCCCGCCACTTCCCCGGCCGGTCGCGCCGCTTCGAACGCCACTTAGGCCAGACAGACCGCCGGAGAGCGGGATCGAACGAGCGCTCCGGCAAACACCCCTGCTCCGCGTGGCCGACACCGAGTGCGGCGCTCTAGAGATGAACTGACGCGGTGAACTCACGCGATGAACACGTGCTTCAGGTGCCAGTTGAGCGCCTCACGGCTCGGCTGATCCGCCGCGCGCTCCGGCAACACCGCCAGCGGACGCTCGTCATACGGGTAGTAGCGTCGCCCGTTCTGCCACCGGGTCCGCAGCGCCGGGGAGACCCGAACCCGATACTCCGGGGTCACCGCGACGAGCCCCAGATCGAATAACGCGTGGAACTCCTTCGTGAGCAGCAACCCGTTCTGCACGTGGTTGCTGCGCGGCCCCAGGTACCGCTGGATGTGCGCCGCGTCAAGCACGGGTTCGGTGTGTTCGCCCGTCACCGCGCAGCGGCGGCCATACGCATCGAGGAGTCGCGCGCGGAACGTCCCCTGCCCCTCCCGCACGACGGACTCGGCCACCTGCCGCGCGCGCTCGTCGACATCTACGAGCGAGAACCGCGGCTGGTGCTCGGCAACAACCGCCGCATGCGCCGCGTCGAGCGCAATCCGTCCCAGAAGGCTCGCCGCGCGCGCCGGATCCCTCTCCGTCTTCCCCTGGACGATGTTCGGTGCCCATCCCTGCGCGTTGCCCCACGGGATCCAGTCCGACGAGGGCCAGAATCGCGCATCGCGGAGGACGTTGCAGCCGAGCGGGGCCCACGGCGTCCTCGGGTCGAGCAGGTCCAGCCGACGGTAGCCGCCGATTCGCTGCAGGAACGACGCCTGATGCGGGTCGCCATTCCTCCAACCGAACAGCCGCCACGCCTCGTCAAGTCCGACACGGGCGAAGTGCGCGAAGAAGCCGTAGCCCGCGATCGCGTGGTCCGGGGCCTTCAGCCGGAAGAACACGGGTTCGCCGGGCGTCATGCGCTTCATCGGGCGCGTCGATTGCGGGGACCAGAAGTTCACTTCGTCCACGCGCCCGTCCATCGACCTCCCCGCGAGAAAGTCGAACCAGGCCCGGTCCGTGTTGGCGACGAAAGGGAACATCCCGCTCGCAGTACCATGCCCACGCGACGTGCGCCACCGCCACCGGCGCGGCCGAGGACGGCGCCCGCAAGGGACCCGCGGCCGCGAAGGCCGCCCCACCCCCCGCCGGCGCGCCCTCGCCACCCCACGTCGTCCCCTACTCCGCGGCGACTCCACCTCGGCATCCGCCCCCCCCGGCGCGCGGCGCCCCGGAGCCCTCGCCGCCCCACGCCGTGCGCGCCGGTGGTACCGTGCGCCCGTCCGGTCGAGGAGGTCCTGGGATGACCACGGCGATCTGGTGCTCGTTCCTCGGGAAGAACCCGTTCGATGTCGCGACGGGCGGTCTCGGCGCGTCGGTTCCCGCGATGTTCGGCAGCCCCGTCGTCGCGCAGTCGCCGTCGCTCGCGGTCCTCTACGCACGCGGGGTGCCCGCGTGGCGCGCGCGCAGGACGGGGCTCGCCCCGAACGAGCCGGCGCCCGACCTCGCGACCCGGGTCGCGGAGCGCGGCGCGCCCCCGTCCGTCCTCGACGATCTCGCCGCCGTCGAGGCCATGGTCCGCCCCCACGCGACGTCCGTGTTCGTCGGGCGCTGCTTCACCGACGACGAGGGGACGTTCGCGATCTCGGTCTACCGGCGCGACACGCTGACCCTGCGGGTCGGCATCGGCGAGCAGTACTACGCCGGCTTCCAGGTGAGCGGCCACGCGCCCTCCGGCACCGTCGTCGTCGAACCGCACCTCCTCCGCCGCGTCTGCGTCAACGGTGCGACGGCGGCGGTGCGCGACACGGCCCACACCTACGCACGTTGGTCCCCGACCGACACCGAAGGCGACCTCGCCACCAGCGTGACGCGTGCGATGTCCGGCGAGGTGTTCCCCGTCGTCGCCGCCGACCTCGCGCGTGCGACGGCGATCCGCCGCCCGGAGATCGCGACCCTCCGCGCGCGCCGCCTGCTCCGGATCGCGGACGACGTCGCCGCGGCGATCCAGCGCGCGCTCGTCGGCGAGGCTGACTCGCTGTTCGGGCTGCTCCAGGCCATCACCCGCGTGGCCCGCGACCACCGCGACCTCCGCACGGCCCTCAGCCTCGAGCGCCAGGCCGGACGCCTTGTCGCCCGACTGATCGACCAGCCACAGGACGAACGGGCCATCGCCCTCCCGCTCGCGCCGGTCTGACCCGGCCCGCGCCACCGCCCCCGCGCGGGCCTTCGGTCCGCTCCCCCCGACCGCCCACCGCTGCCGGCCGCATCCGCGCCCGAGCTCGCTCGGGCCGCGCGCCGCCCGACGGCGTCCCCCAGCGACGCCGCCGCCCCCCTCTCGTCGCCGGCACCCCGCTCCGCCCACCCCGTCGCCGCCCGTCCACGCCGGACCGCCGACGGCATGCGAACCTCGTCGGATGGGCTTCCTCCTCGCGATCCCCCGGGCGTGCTGGCGGACCCTCGTCCGCGGGTCCGACCTCCACGCGCAGCGCCTCGCCGCGTCCATCGCGTTCTACGCCCTCTTCTCGCTGCCGGCGCTCCTCCTCGCCGCCATCCTCGTCGCCGGCACCGCCTACGGGGAAGACGTCGCCCGCGGCCGCCTCGTCGAGCAGGTCGCCCGCCACCTCGGCGACGGCCTCGCCGCCACCGTCGACTCCGTGATCGCCGGCGCCGTCTCGTCGGGCGCCACGCAGCCCGTACCGCGCGTCCTCGCCGTCGGCGCGCTCTTCTTCGGCGCCTCGCTCACCTTCGTCGAGCTCCAACACGCGCTCAACGTCATCTGGGGCACCGGCTCGACCCGCCGCTGGTACCTCGCGCTCGCCGTCAAACGCCTCGTCTCGTTCGCCATGGTGATCGTCACCGGCGCGCTCCTCATGGCGGCGATGGCCGCGTCGGTCGGCATCGCGCGTTTCGGCGACTGGCTCGCCGACCACCTCCCGCCCGCCCTCGCCGGCGGCCTCCTCCCCTGGCTCGAGCCGACCGCGACCCTCGCGACGCTCACCGTGCTCTTCGCGCTCGTCTTCAAGGTCCTCCCCGACGGACGCGTGCCCTGGCGCCGCGCGCTCGTCGGCGCCGCCGTCACCTCCTCGCTGCTCCTCGTCGCGCGCGCCGTCGTCGTGCGTTACCTCGGCGTCGTCAACGTCGCCTCGGTCTACGGCGCGGCCGGCTCCCTCGCGGTGCTGCTCGTGTGGGTGTACGCGTCGTGCGTCGTCATCCTCCTCGGCGGCCTCTTCGCCTTCGCGTGGGAGGAGGTCCGCCACCCGACGCCCCCCGCCCGCCCCACCGACCTCGACGCACCCCCCGCCCCCGCCGGCCCGACGCCGCCCCCGCCGACCGTCTGACGCACCGTCGCCCGCCGCGCCGGCACGGCCGCGGCCCCCGACCTCCGCACGGCGCGGCCCCCCTCCGCTTCGCGGCGACCCGTGTTCCGCCAACGCAAGGCCCGGTCGTCGATCCCGCGCACGCCCGAGGGGCCGGGCTGGCACAATCGCCGGCTCGGAGCTCGCCATGCTCAACCGCAGCGCGGTCGTCGTGCGTCCCGCCCAGCCCTTCGTCGAGTGGTTCGCCGGCCTCGGCCTCGAGGGCGCGCCCCCCCGCCTCGACGAC
Source organism: Planctomycetia bacterium (assembly GCA_016795345.1). GTDB lineage: Bacteria > Planctomycetota > PLA2 > PLA2 > JAEUHO01 > JAEUHO01. The sequence goes on from JAEUHO010000062.1 coordinate 22,772, forward strand.
GAGCCGACGGTCTACCTCGTGCCGCCGTTCGACGACGAGGCGCAGGGCCTCGCGATGCTGAAGGAGGCCCACGGCGTCCTCTTCGACCGCGAGCTCTACACCTGGTGCGACGACGAGGCCCGCTGGCCCGCGAACCGCGACTACGCGATGTTCCGCCGCTGGTTCCAGGTCGTCCTCCTCTCCCACCTCGAGGACGTCTGCGAGGGCCCGGTCGAGGAGGAGGTCCCGCCCGACGCGTGAGCCCGGGGGCGGAGCGTGGGGCGCGCTCGACGCGCGCGCGGTGTCCGCGGCGGCGGCCGGGCCTCGCGGTCCCGGCGCGCGGCCTCCCCGGACGGCGTGGCCCTCCCCGCTTCAGTCGGTGGGCCCCGCGGGACGAAGGAGGGAGGTCGTGCCTCCCTCCGCCCTCCCCCCCCCCCAGGGCCCCGCGACGGGCGCGTGCCCGCCCCCCCCCCCGGGCGTCGGCGCGGCCGCGC
>JAEUHO010000071.1 GCA_016795345.1 Planctomycetia bacterium
CGCTGCCCGGGCCGGCCGGGAACCGCGAGTCGCCGATCTCGACGCGCACGCGGTCCGCGGCGAGGCCCAACTCCTCCGCGACCAGCACCGCCATCACCGTCTTGGTGCCGGTGCCGATGTCCTGCACGCCGCTGCGGACGACGACGCTGCCGTCGCGGCCGAGCACGAGGTCGACGCGCCACGAGCCGCCGCCCGCGTTGCCCCAGACCCCCGCCGCGCAGCCGACGCCGCGCTTCACGGGCCCCCGGTCCGACCCGGGCACCTTGCGCCGGTGCTCGGCCCAGCCGATCCGCTTGGCCCCGATCGGCCACTCGAGCCGGCGGATGGGGTGCTTGTCGTTCAGCCGCCGCACGTCGAGCGGGTCGAGCCCCGCGGCGTGGGCGAACTCGTCCACCATCCCCTCGAGGGCGAAGAAGCCCTGGGGGTGGCCGGGGGCGCGGAACGCGCGGCCCACGGCGGTGAAGGTCGAGACGCCGAACTGCACGACGTGCTGCGCCGGGATGTCGTACGCGCGCGTGTTCGACGCGCCGGCGCCCCCGGTGCCGTTGCCGGGGGTGCCGTAACACTCCCCCGCGATCACCGTCAGGGTCCCGTCGCGGCGGCCGCCGAGGGTCAGCGCCTGCACCGAGTCGGGACGGTTCCCGCCCACGAGGTGCTCCTCGCGCCGGTCGTTCATGCACCACACCGGCCGCCGCGTCTGCTTCGCGAGGTTGACCGCGACGCGCTCGCACTCGCTCATCCCGAACTTCGCGCCGAACCCGCCGCCCATGAACTCCGTCACCACGCGGACCGAGCCCACGGGCAGGCCGGCCACCTGCGCCGCGTCGCGCTGCACGCTCTCGACGCCCTGGGTCGAGCACCACAGGGTGAGCCCCCCGTCGGCGCCGAACTCCGCCACCGCCCCGTGGGGCTCGAGGGCCGAGTGCGTCTGGACCTGCGTCCGGTAGGTCGCCGTCACCTTCACCTCGGCGTCGGCGAGCGCCTTCGCCACCGGCTCGGGCGGCGGCGCGCCGCGTTTGCCCTGCTCCTCGTTGGGCCGGCGCGGGTCCACCCGCGGCGCGCCCTCCTTCATCGCGTCCGTCGGGTCCACGACGCAGGGGAGCGCCTCGAGGTCCACCTCGACCGCCGCGATCGCGTCGTCGAGCTGCGCCTCCGTCTCCGCGCACACCGCGGCCAGCGGGGCCCCCGGGAACGTCGCGCGGTCGCGCTTCATCTCGAGGACGCCGAGCACCCCCGGCATCGCCTTCGCGCGGTCGAGGCGCACCGCCCTCACGTTCGCGTGGCCGAACGGGCAGCGGACGATCCGCGCGAACGCGAGGCCCGGTCGCCGCACGTCGGCGGTGTAGCGCGCCGCGCCGTTCGCCTTGACGCGCCCGTCCACGCGCGGCGTCTCCTTGCCGACCACGGCGAGGCGCGCGTCGAGCCCCCACGTCGCGGGGTCGTCGTCCTCGCGCCGGATCGTCGTCTCGCGGACGACGCCGCCGCCCCCCTCGACCGCGACCCCGAGCTTGACCTTGTCCTCGGCCATGGGTCACCGTCCCTTCGCCGCTTTCGCGGCAGCGAGCGCAGCCTCGAGCACGTGGGGGTAGGTCCCGCAGCGGCACAGGTTGCCCGCCGTCGCGGCCCGCGCCTGCTCCGACGTCAGCCCGGGCCCGTGCGCGTCGATCGCGGCGGCGCAGGCCATCACCATGCCGGGCGTGCAGAACCCGCACTGCATCGCGTCGTGCCGGACGAACGCGTCCACGAGGGCCGCGCCCTTCCCCTCCGCGAGGCCCTCGACCGTCGTGATCTCGTGGCCCTCGGCGTCGACGGCGAGCACGGCGCACGCGTAGACCGCCTTGCCGTCGAGGTGCACGGTGCAGGCGCCGCACGCGGCGCGGTCGCACACGCGCTTGGCGCCGGTCGTGTCGAGGGGCAGGCGCAGCACGTCGAGCAGCGTCTCGCGCGGCTCGACGTTCACCTTGCGCGCCGCGCCGTTGACCTTGAGGGTCACCTCGACGGCGCCCGGGCCTTGCGTGCGGACGCCGGCGTCCGCCGCGTCCTCGGCCGCCGCGTCCGCCGCGGGGCGGAGCACCGTGCCGGCCGCGACGGCGAGGCCGGTGCCCCGCAGGAGCGCCCGGCGCGAGAGGCCGGACGGAGGACGGGATTCGGAGGCCATCGGGAACCCTCCAGGGAACGCCCGCGACCCTACCCGTGCGGACGGGGTGGGTCAACGCGCCCGAGGCTCAGCGCGGCGCCGACAGCCGGATCGACGCGCGCGTGGACGGCGCCTCGAGGGAGAGCTCGTTCCACGGGCCCACGCGCGCGCCCTCGCGGAGCCGCAGGCGGTACCGTCCGACGGGCAGCAGCAGCTCGAGGTCGGCGCGGCCCACGAGGCGGTCGTACCACCCCTGCGCCGTGGCCTCGCCCTCGGGTTCGACGCGGACGCACTCGAGCTCGTACCGCCGTCCCCGCGGCACCCCGCCCTCGACGGCCACCTGGACGCGGCACGGCCGCGCGAGGGCCAGGGGCTCGTCGGGATCGTCCGCGGACCCGCGCGTGCCCACGCCCTCCGCGGTGGCGACGAGCAGCCGCCAGTCGCCGGAGAGGTTCGGCAACACGAGCGTCCCGCGTTCGGCGTCGACGGCCACGTCGGGCAGCACGGCGTAGCTCGGCCACCGCGGGCGGCGCACCTGGACGGTCACCGCCCCCGCCGCCACGTCGCCGCCCGAGACCTTCAGACGGAACGGACCCGCCGCCGAGCGCCCGAGGTGCGCGAGGCGGAGGTCGCCGCGCGCCGCGTCGGCGCCCGACAGCCGCCACGTCGCGGTCGCGGGCGTCCCCGACGCGGACGCGAGCGACAGCTCGAACCCGCGGCTCGTCTCGGGGAACGTGTCGAACGACGCGCCGCCCGCGGCGTCGAGGGGCACCTCGCGACGGACCGAGAACTCCTCGCCGTGGGCGACGAGGGTCAACACGCCCTTCGCCTCGCCCTCCGGGAGCACCGTCACCCGCACCGGCAGCGTGGGCCCCGCCCCGAGCGCGACGCCCGTGCACGTCCCGTCCTTCGGGAGGTTCAGGCGCTCGACGCGCGCCAGTGTGTCGGTGCCGAGCGCGGCGTGCACGAGCAGCGCCGGCCCCCAGTGCTCGGGCGGGATGCGCAGCGCCACGCGGCCGTCGGCGCCGTCCACGCGCGACACCGGCACCGGCCTCGATGCGTCGGTGCCGAGCCCCGCGGCCCGGAGCACCACCTGCCCGACGGTCCGGCCCTCGGGGGGCAGCACGTACACCGTGTGCGCGACGCCGACGCCGAGCGCGGTCGGCGGCGTCCCCGGCTGCATCGCGACGAGCACGGGCCCGCCCACGAGGCTCCACGTCGCCGGCCCCATCAGCGCGTACCGGCCCGACGGGGCCGGCGCGCGGAACAGCAGGCCGCGGTGCGCGCCGACCTCGCCCGCCGTGGCGAGCGGGATCTCCTTCGCGTCCTCGCCCTTGAGCCGCCAGCCCTCGCGCGGCACCTCGCCGTCGCTCGCGAACGGCACCACCTCGACCACGATCGCGGGCCGGGCCTCGGGTCCCCCGCAGGCGGTCGCGAGCAGGAGCGCGACGAGCGCGACGAGCGTCGCGACGGGGGGGAGGCCCGGGGGCGCGATCCGGGCCCGGGACCGCGAGGCCCGGCGGCTCACGGGGCACGCTCCGCGGGCGCGGCCGGCGAGGCCCCCCAGGCGAGGGCGTCGCGCCGCGCGTCGGCGAGCACGTCGCGGCGCTCGTCGTCGGGGAGCAGCGCGTGGTCGAACGACCCCGCGGCGAGCCGCCCGAGGGTCGCGAGGGACAGGCCCGTCTCGCGGTGGAGGCGGACGTACTCGTTCACGAGGTCGGTGCCGAACAGCGACGGGTCGTCGCTCGACACGACCACGGGCACGCCGCGCGCGACGAACGTCGCGACCGGGTGGGCGGCGACGGACGTCACCACGCCGAGGGCCTCGTTGCTCGTGGGGCAGACCTCGAGCGGGACCGCGCCCCGCGCGAGCCGGTCCACGAGGGCCGGGTCCTCGACCGCGCGCGTGCCGTGGCCGATACGGACGGCCCCGAAGGCGTCCAGCGCGCCGGCGACGCTCTCCGCGCCCGCGCCCTCGCCCGCGTGGGCGACGACGGCGAGGCCCGCGCGGCGCGCGCGCGCGAAGACCGGCGTGAACCTCGGGTCGGCGGCCACGGCGCGTTCGTCGCCCGAGATGTCGAGCGCCACGGTGCCGCGGTCGCGCGTCGCGATCGCGATGCCGCACGCCTCGTCCGCGACCGCGAGCGGCAGGCTGCGGGGGAAGTCCACGATCCACCGCGCGACGATGCCGTGGCGGCGGGCGGCGGCGGCGCGCGCCGCCTCGAGGCCCGCCCACATCCCGTCCACGGTGGCGCCGCGGGTGGTGTGGCTCACGGGGGTCCAGCGGACCTCCGCGTACCGGACGCCGAGGAGGGCCGCGTCCTCGAGGATCTCGTAGGCGACGCGCTCGAACTCGGCCGGCGTGGTCACGAGGCCGAAGAGGCCGACGAAGAACTCGACGAACGTCGAGAGGTTCTCGAACGCGTAGCCCTCCGCGGCGCCCCGCTCCGCGACGGCGAGGACCGGGGCGTTCCTGCGGCGGGCGAGCTCCACGACGGTCCCGGGGCGGAGGGCCCCCAGCGCGTGGAGGTGCAGCTCCGTCTTCGGCAGCGCCGTCAGACGCGCGCGGAGGTCGTCGGCCGGGGCGGTCGGGGCGCGCATCGGTGCCGCGCAGCGTATCCGACGGGCCCGGGGGCCCGTCACGCGGGTGCAACACGGGCGGCCGGGCGGGCCGGGCCGCGCGAACGTTGAACGGGGGGCCGGGCACCGCGCACAATCGCGTCCCATGTCCCCGATCCTGCGTGGTGCGCTCCTCGCTGCCCTCCTCTTCGGCGCCGTCGCCGGCGCGCGCGCGGAGGACCCGCCCGCGGAGCCGCCGGCCCCCGACGCGCCGGCGGAGCCCGCGCCCGAGCCCGAGGCGGAGGCCGCCCCCCTCGACCAGCAGATCAAGCAGGCGATCGAGAAGGGCGTCGCCTTCCTCCGGACCCAGCAGCTCCCGAACGGGTCGTGGGGCGACCTCAACTCGAAGGCCCCCACCTACTCCGGCGGCGGCACGCCGCACCAGCACCCGCTCGGCGCGACGGCCATGGCGCTCTACGCCATGCTCAAGTGCGAGGTGCCCGCCACGGACCCGGCGATCGTGAAGGGCCTCAACTGGATGAAGAAGGCCGGGGTCAAGGACAACTCGTCGGCCTACGAGATCTCGGCGTCGCTCCTCGCGGTGACCGCGACGGCCGACCCCTTCAAGAAGACGAAGGACGCCGCCGCCGCGGGCGCGAAGGTCCGGCTGTCGCCGGAGTGGAAGCCGCTGGCCGCCACGCTGCAGAAGGCCCTCATGGACCGGCGCCACCCGCGCGGCTGGCGCTACAGCAAGCTCGGCGTCAACCCGGGCGGCACCGAGGACGTCAGCAGCACGATGTTCGCGATGCTCGCGCTGACCGCGGCCGACCGCTGCGGCCTCCCGCTCGACCCGAACGTGGTGGTCGGCGTCGCGTCGTACGTCATGTCGCTGCAGGAGAAGGACGGGCCCGAGGTGCCGCGGGCGGTGCGCGCGCGCCGGCCGGCCGCCGGCAAGCCCGACAAGGACAAGGGCCGTTACGCCGGCCCCGGGTCGGGCGAGGAGCCCAAGGACCACGCGCGCGGCTTCCACTACTCCATCGACCCGACGACGAAGGACGACGACAAGGTCGTCACCGGCGCCCGCACGTCGTGCGGCATCGGCGTGCTGACCCTCGCCCGCTACTTCCTCTCGACCGCCAAGCTCGACCCCTCGAAGCCGACGATCCAGCCGAAGACGCTCGACCGCTGCATCTACGACGGGCTCGCGTGGCTGGCGCAGCACTGGAGCCCGTCCACCAACCCCGGCAGCCCCGGCGGCCGCGCGATCAACTACATGTACGCGACCGAGCGCGCCATGGACCTCGTGGGCGCGGACCGCCTCGGCGAGCACCTCTGGTACGTCGAGATGGTGCAGGCGCTGCTGCCCATGCAGGAGGAACGCGGCTCCTGGGACACGAAGGACACGCAGGTCGGCGAGAAGGGCCCGGTGGTGGACACGGCGTACGCGCTGCTCTTCCTGCGCCGCGCGGCCCAGGGCGGCGTCCCGATGCCCATCGTGACGGGCGGCGACGACGACGCCCCGGTCGACAACCGCGACAAGTGACGCGAGGCCCGGCGGCCGCGG
>JAEUHO010000085.1 GCA_016795345.1 Planctomycetia bacterium
GTCTCGGGCAACGCGTCCATCGCGGCGCGGACGCGCACCAGGGCCTCGGCGTCGTCCGCGCGATCGGCCGGGCCTCGCGTCGCGCCGCCGTGGCCGCGGCTCGCCCCGCCGCCCCCCGCGCCGTCCACCGCCGCGTCGTCGAGCGGCGCGACGCGGCCGCGGGCGGAGCGCCGGGCGCGCAGCCGGTCGAGGGCCGTGCGGACGACGACGCGATGGACCCACGGGCCGAACGCGTCGGCGCTCGCGAGGCGCGCGAGGGCCGCGTGCGCGCGGACGAGGGCGTCGGCCGCGGCCTCCTCGGCCTCGCCGAGGTCGCGGAGCAGGCGGCGCGCGGTGGCGACGAGGCGGCCGGCGTGGCGGCGGGCGAGGCGATCGAACGCGTCGCGGTCGCCCTCGACGGCCCGCCCGACGAGCGCGGCGTCCGACGGCTCGGCCTCGACCGGCGACGCGGCCGTCCGGTGGGCGCGTGCCGCCCCCCCGGCATCGGGCGCGCGGCGGGCGGGCAGGTCGTCGGACAACGTCACCTCCTCCCTTCAGACGCGCGAGCCCCCCCGGTGGGAACACGTCAATCGTCGTCGTCGCCCGGCGGGTCCGCGTCGGGGGGCGGGGGAGGCGCGGCGGCGTCCTTCCCCTGGGTCCAGAGCTTCCGGACGGCCGCGATCCGGGCCTTGCTGACCCACGAGCAGTCGCGGACGAAGGCCCGGGCGGCGGCCTCGAGCGCCGCGGCGTCGCCCCGCGCCGCCGCGATCCGGACCCGGTGCTCGAGGACGTCGTCCACGTAAAGCTCCGCGAGCGGCTCCGCGAGCACCCGGTCGAACGCCGCCAGCGCGTCCGCGGACCGGCCGGCGCGGAAGAGGGCGAGCGCGCGGTCGTAGCGGGCGCGGGGCGCGAACGGCGCCGAGGGGTGCGCGGCGAGGTAGGCGTCGGCGGCCGCGATCGCGGCGTCGGCGGGCCCCGCGTCGACGGCCCGGCGCGCCTCGAGGTAGGCGTCGCGCCCCGCGAGGGCCTTCGCGACCGCCGTCGTCGCGTGCCCGCGGACCGCGGCCTCGACCTCGGCGAACGGGAGGCCGACGGCCTCGGAGAACGCCGCGGCCACGTCCGACGTCGCGAGCAGCCGGCGCGCGAGCGCCTGCGCGCCGGCGAGCCCCTTGCGCTCCTCGACCCACGCGAACGCCAGGTAGTCCTCGGCATAGTCCGTGACCGAGTGGCTCCCGCCGAGCCCGTTCACGATGCGCGCGACGGGGTCGGTCACCTTCGGGTCCGACCCGAACACGACGGCCATGAGCCCCAGCCGCCCCGGCCCCTGCCCGGCCGCCCACACCGCGAGCCCCTCCCGCGCCCACTTCGGGACGTCGTAGTACGGCTCGCCGAGCACGTGGCGGTGCCAGACGTGCAGCAGCTCGTGCGTCAGCGTGTCGGCGAGGTCGTACCGGCGCAGCACGAGCGGCTCGGTGTAGATGCGGAGCGCCTGCCGCACCTCGCCGCCGACCAGCTCCTCCGACGTGGACATGTGGAGGTCGCTCGGCCGCTCGCCGATGTCGGCGAACCGCACGCGGAACGGCGGCGGCGGCCCCGCGGGGAGCGCGAGCCGCGCGCGGATGCGCTTCACCGCCTCCGGCACGAGCCGCTCGACCTCGGCGACGCGGGCCGCGTACGTCGCGTCGCCGCGGTACTTGCCGGCGTAGTCGAGGACGACGTTCCCGCGCACGTCGCGGTCGACGGGGTCGATGCGGGCGCGCCACGCCCGCGCCTCGCCCGCGAGCGACGCGCCGGGCTTCGCGGCGACGAACGCGTCGAAGCCCGCGGCCGCCTCCTTCGGGCGCCGCGCCTTGAAGTGGGCCTGCGCCCGCCGCACCGTCACCCGGTCGGCGTACTCGGCCGTCGGGAATCGCACGAGGTACCGGTCGGCCTCGGCGACGACGTCGTCCCACCGGCGCAGCTCGTAGGCCGACTGCGCGGCCATGAAGAGCGCCGAGTGGGCGAACTTGTGGTCGGGGTGCGCCGCGACGAACCCGCGCGCCGCCTCGAGCGCCTCGCCGAACCGCTTCGCCTTGTACGCCGCGAGCACGCGGTCGTACGCCGGCCGGTCGGGATCGTCGGCCGCGTGCGCGGGACGCGAGGCCCGGTCGCCTCCGAGGCCGAGGAACTCGGGGCCGAACGCGGGCACGAGGAACGCGCCGAGGACGACGGTTCCCACGGAGAGGCGGCGGGCGGCGCGGCGCATGGCGCCATCGTAGGGCGGCCGGGCGGCGGCGGGGAGCCCCGACGATCACGGGGCGCGGGGCACGGCGCAGGGGCGGTGGTAGCCTCGGCCCGCCGTGGCCCCCGAAGTACGCACCTACGCCTGGGAGGCGTGGTTCGACGCGCCCCCCGCCCGCGTCTGGCCCTACGTCGCCGACACGAACCGTGTGGACCGCCTCGCGGGCCTCCCGCCGGCGCGGTACGCGCCGAGCGAGGCCGGGTACGACGTCCGGCAGACGTTCCACGGCGTGCTGACGACCGCGTACGAGGAGGCGCCGTACGAGTGGGTCGAGGGCGAGCGGTTCGCGGTCGTGCGCACGTTCTCGAAGGGCCCGGTGACGCGGCTGGTCGTCCGCACGCGGCTCGTCCCGGAGGCGCGCGGCACGCGCGTCGTGACGGAGCTCGACGCGACGCCGCGGTCGGCGCTCGCGGCGCTCGCCCTCCCGCTGCTCATGCGCAGCGCCCGCCGCGGGCACCAGGCGGCCCACGCGCGCCTGCGGCTCGAGCTGCTCGGCGAGGCCGAGGCCCCGCCCGAGCGCCGCGCGATCGTGCGCAAGGTGGCGACGCGGCTCGCGGCCGTGGGCCCGGTGGCCGACGACCTCGCGGCGCACCTCGCCTCGTTCCTCTCCGGCGCGGACGCCGCCGACCTGGTGCGCGTCCGCCCGTACGCGCTCGCGGACCGCTGGAAGGCGCCGCGCCGCGAGGTGCTCGCGACGTTCCTGCAGGCCGTGCGCGCGGGCGTGCTCGAGCTGTCGTGGGAGAGCCTGTGCCCCCACTGCCGCGGCGCGCCGCGGTCGGCGCGGCGCCTCGCCGACGTCCGCGCCGCCGCGCGCTGCGAGGCGTGCGCCCTCGACTTCGAGGTCGAGTTCGACCGCAACCTCGAGGCCGTGTTCCGCCCCGCGGCCGACCTGAGGCGCATCGGCGCGGAGACGTACTGCCTCGGCGGGCCCGGCGCCACGCCCCACGTCGTCGCGCAGCAGCGCGTGCGCCCCGGCGCCACCGTCGCGTTCACGGCGACGCTCGCGCCCGGCGCGCACCGCGTGCGGGTCGCGCGGCGGCCGGGCCTCGCGTCCCTCGAGGTGGGCCGCGCCGACGGA
>JAEUHO010000090.1 GCA_016795345.1 Planctomycetia bacterium
CAGAACGTCGCGGCGGCCGGCACGCGCCACGTCCACGTGGGGGCCGCCGTCGGGAGCCCGCCGCGCGCGCCGCGCCAGCCGCGGACCTCGCGCCCGCCGACGACGAGCACGTCGCGCACGCCGTCGCCGTCCGCGTCGACGCACTTGAGGCCCTCGACGCGCGCGGGGACCTCCAGCTCGGCCCACGCGGGCGCGTCGTCGGCCCCGGCGGGGGAGGCGAGTCCGAGCGCGAGGCACGCGAGGCCCGCCGCGCGGCGCGCGAACCCGACGGCGCCGCACGCGAGGCCCGCCCGCCCGCGACGGACCGGCCGGCGCGCGCTCATCGCGCCCCCTTCGTGGCGACGACGTGCAGCGCGTCGCCGGACCACAACACCGCGTCCGAGCGGCCGTCGCCGTCGAGGTCGGCGATGACGGCGTCGGGGGCCAGCTCGCCGCCGCCCTCGGGCGCCGCGCGCGCGAGCAGCACGGGCTTGAACGCGTCCTCGTCGGCGCGGCCGCGCCAGACGCCGAACGCCTTGAGGTTCCCGAGGTCGAGCAGGTCGCGGACGCCGTCGCCGTCGAAGTCGCCCTCGAAGAACCCGGAGCGCCCGAAGGTGTTGTTGCGCGCCTCGGCCGACGCGTACGCGCGCGCGAACGTGACGTACGGCGCCTTCGCGAACGTGCCCGCGGCGGGGTCGAAGCGCACGACCGTGAACGTGATCTCGGGCTCGGCGCCCATCACCCGCTTGAGCAGGTCGAGCGTCGTCCCGCGGATCGAGTCGGCCACGTAGTCGAGCCGGCCGTCGCCGTCCACGTCGACGAAGCGCGGGTGGAGCGCCACGGACTCGGTGTCGAGCCGCCCCTTGATCGCGGCGAGCCGGCCGGTGGCCGGGTCCACGATGGGCCCGGGCAGGTGGAAGAGCGACGTGCGCAGGCCGCCGACCTTGTCGGCGCGGCCCTGGACCAGCGTGACGAGCAGGTCCGTCGTGCCGTCGCCGTCCACGTCGGCGAGCGACAGCCGCGGCGCGCGGATCTCCTCCGGCGGCCGCTTCGGGTCCGGGGCGAGGAAGGGCAGGTCGACGCGGCGCACGGCGGCCGCGCCGTCCGGGCCCGGACGGTCCACGACGAGGTGCGTGCCGTCGAGGCGCACCAGCTCGCGGCGGCCGTCGCCGTCGAGGTCGGCGGGGGTCCACGACGGCACGCGGGAGGTGCGGCCGAAGAGCCCCGAGGCCGTGCTGTGCCCGCGGTCCGCGACGTCGATGGACAACGCGCCGACGGTCACGCGCCCCGCCGCGTCCGGCCACCACGTCTCGTCGGTGCCGTCGCCGTCGAGGTCGGCCACCGCGTCCCAGACCACGAGGGGCGCGCCCGGCGTGCGCGCGAGCAGCGAGGGCCCCGCGACCGGCACGGGCGCCGCGTCGAGCGCGAGCGGGTCGACGTCGGCCACGGACGTGGGGGAGAAGAAGCGGAGCCGCACGGCGCCCTTCGGCCCGAAGCGGCCCACGGCCACCGCCGCCGCCGTCGCGCGCGCGCCGGCCGCCGGGCCGTCGCACGGGAGCCGGCCCACGGCCTCGGGCGGGAAGAACGTCGCGGGCGCCGGCGCCGCGGGCGTGCGCAGCACGACGACCTCCTGCAGCGGCGGCCCGCCCTCGACCGCCGGCCGCCCGGCGACGAGCACGACGAGGTCGCGCCGGCCGTCGCCGTCGAGGTCCACCGCGCGCACGGCCTTCACCGCGCCGGGCAGGGGCACCCGCGTCGTCGCGAGCCCCTCGGCCGCGGCGGCGCGGGCCGCGGCGCCGAGGAGGAGGCCGGCGGTGCACATCGCGAGGCGGCGGCGCATCGCGGGGATCCTACCCGGTCGGCCCGGGCGAGGCGCCTCGGCTACGCGACGGCTCGGACGGGCGGTACGCTGCGCGGATGGCCCACGACCCGAAGCGCGTCCGCCTCACGCTCTACGCCCAGGCCGGGGGTTGAGCCGCCAAGGTGGACAAGGCGACCCTCGCCTCGTTCCTGCAGCCCGTGCGGCTGCCGCCCGACCCGCGCGTCCTCGTCGGCACGGCCACGTCCGACGACGCGGGGGTGGTGCGCCTCACGCCGGACCTCGCGCTCGTGCAGACCGTCGACTTCTTCCCGCCCATGGTCGACGACGCGGGCTGGTTCGGCCGCGTGGCGGCGGCGAACGCGCTCTCCGACGTCTACGCCATGGGCGGCACGCCGCACTCGTGCGTGGACGTGCTCGCCCTGCCCGACGACGTGCCCGGCTGGATCCCCGCCGAGATCCTGAACGGCGCCATCGAGAAGGTCGTCGAGGCCGGCGCGGTGCTCGTGGGCGGCCACACGATCACCGACAAGGAGCTCAAGTTCGGGCTCGCCGTCACGGGCACCATCCACCCCGACCGGATCGTGACGAACGCGGGGGCCCGCGCCGGCGACGCGCTGGTGCTCACGAAGCCGCTGGGCTCCGGGTTCCTCTGCACCGCGCTCAAGAAGGAGGCGCTCTCCGACGCGGAGGCCCTCGGCGTGATGGAGGTCATGGCGACGCTCAACCGCGCGGCGTCCGAGGCCATGGTCGAGACGGGCGTCCACGCCGCGACCGACGTCACGGGCTTCGGGCTCCTCGGCCACGCGTGCGGCATGGCGGACGGGGCCGGCGTCACGTTCCGCGTGCGGGCCCGCGCGCTGCCGTGGATCGCCGGGCTCGACGCGACGCGCATCCGGAAGTTCATGTGCGGCGGGCTCAAGCGCAACCTCGCGTACGGCGCCGGCGGCTCGAAGGTGCGGTTCGCGCCGGGCGTGACCGACGACGAGCGCGCGGTCGTCGCCGACCCGCAGACGAGCGGCGGCCTGCTCATCGCGGTCGCGCCCGACCGCCTCTCGACGCTGCTCGCGGGCCTCGAGCGGCGCGGCGTCGCGACGCGCGCGGTCGTCGGCGAGGTCGTCGAGCGCGCGGACGTCGCCCTCGACGTCGTCTGACGGTGCGCCCGCGGGCCGCCGCGGCGCGCGGCCCCGGCGCGCG
>JAEUHO010000092.1 GCA_016795345.1 Planctomycetia bacterium
CGTGGGGAGGCTCGTGCTCGCCCAGCGGGCGAGTCCCTCGCCGGTGAGCCCCGCCGCGGGCCCCACCCACGGCATCGCCGCGAAGCCGAGCGCGCCCGCGGCCAGCGTGGTCGCGACGGCGGTCGTGCGCGCGTGGTGCGGAGCCGCGGGGTCGCCGCGGACCGCGGACAACACCGCCGAGAGACCGCAGCCCGTGAGCCCGACCGCGAGCACGCCCGCGTCGCGCGCCGGCAGCCACCGCCGCCGCGCGGCGAGCGCGAACAGCGCGCCCACGACGGCCCAGTGCGCGACGAGCGCCGCGACGCCCCCGAGGCCGATGCGGGCGAACGTGCCCGCCTCGAACTGCACGCCGAGCAGGATCATCCCGACGGCCAGGGGCACCTCCGCCGGCGGGTCGAGGTGGCGGGTGCGCGGCGAACGCGCGAGGAGCGCGCCGACGCCCATGGCGAGGAGCAGCGTCGTGACGGGCAGCGGCAGGCCGCCGACGAGGCCGTGCACCGCGCGCCCGAGCGCCGCGAGGGCGACGAGGCCCACGAGGCCGAGCGCGGCGCGCCAGCGCGCGCGGTGGCGCCCGGTCGGCGGCGGCGCCGCCGGCGGGACCGCGGCCGGCGGGGCCGCCCCACGTCGCGCAAGGGAGGCCGTGGCGCTCACCACGGCAACACGGGCAGCCAGCCCGCCTTCGCCGCGAGCGCGGCGAGGAGGGCCAGCAGGAACGCGAGCGCGTCGCCGCGCGCGGCGGCCGACACGGCCGACGGGGACGACACGGGCACGACGGACACGGGCTCGGACGGGGACATGGATCGCTCCGGGACGGGCAGGGCGTCCGTGGGTCGGGCCGTCGCGGCGGGCCGGAAGGGTCCGGCGGCGACGGGGAGCGAAGCGGGGCCCACGAACGCGAAAGGCCACCGCATCGCGGTGGCCTCTCGAGAGCGTCGGGACGTCGTCGCGTCGTCAGGGACCGCGATGCGCGCCGCACGTTCGAGCCCGGCCACCCGGTGCCATGGGGCACCGATGCCCCGGACGGGGCATGGCGAGCGGATGCGCGGGACACGGGCGGACGACGCGGGCGGACACGACGGGCTCCATCGGACGGGCGGCACGGTACGCGGCCCGCGGGCTCCGTCAAGCCGCCCCCGCCGCGTCCCGTGTCATGGAGCGCGCCGCGTCCCCCCTTCCCGACCGCGAGGCCCGGCCGCCGCCGGGTCCGTCGCGCGTGCGCGCGCGGCGCCGCGGTCGTACCATCCGACCCGTGCGCCCGCCCGCCTCCCTCCGCTGCGCCGCCCTCGCGGCGTTGCTCGTCGCCGCCGCCGCGCCCGCGCCCGCCGACGTGCTGGTCCCGAAGAAGGGGCCGCCCGTCCGCGGCGTGCTCGTGTCGCGCTCCGAGACGCAGGTGGTGTTCAACCCCCACTTCTCGACGAACCCCGGCATGACCTACGAGGTCCTGCGGCTCCCCGCGGACCAGGTGAAACGCGTCGACGTCGACCCGCCCGCCGAGGTCGAGTTCTTCCGGCGGCTGCGCGCGCGCCCGCCCGGCGACCAGACCGTGCTGAAGGACGTCGCCCGGTACGCGCGCGACGCGAAGCTCAAGGCCCACGCCGAGATGGCCTGGCTCCTCTTCCTCGCCGAGGTCCCCGACGACGCCGAGGCGCTCGCGGCCGTCGGCGGCGCCGCGCGCGCCGCCGAGCTCGCGCGGGGCAACCCGTCCCTCGACGGCGACCTCGTCGGCGGCCTGCGCAAGCTCGTCCTCGAGACCGACCCCGCGGCCCGCAGGCCGATCCACGCCGACCTGCTGCGGCGCGGCATGGTCGCGCGGCCCGAGGAGCTCGAGCGCTACCACCGCAGCGGCCGTCAGCCCACGGGCCTGCGCGAGGACGTGCCGCTCTCGATGCACGCCGACCGGTACGCCGGCGCGGTCTACACCCTGTACGTCCCCGAGCGGTACGACGCCGCGCTGACGTGGCCGCTGCTCGTCGGCCTGCACGGCGGCGGCCCCGACGGCAAGGACGGCGACGAGGTGGTCGGCAGCGGCCCCTCCGCGATGATGTTCTACCGCGCGCTCGCGGAGCAGCACGGCGTCATCGTCGCGTGCCCGACGGCGCAGCGCGCCCCGTGGGGCCAGCCCGTCAACGAGGCCCTCGTCCGCGACGTGATCGCCGAGGTGAAGCTGCTCTACCACGTCGACGTCGACCGCATCCACCTCACCGGCCACTCCATGGGCGGCTACGGCACGTGGGCCCTCGGGCCGAGGATGGCCGACGTCTTCGCCACGATCTCCCCGATGGCGGGCGCCGGCGACGGCAACCTGAAGCCGCTGATCGACACGAAGACGCCCGTGTTCATCTACCACTCCGCCGACGACTTCATCCCCGTCGCGCCCGACCGCGCCGCCGCCAAGCGCCTCCACGACGACCCCGCGCAGCCCGACTACCGCTACACGGAGCTCGAGCGCGAGGGGCACGGCCTGCCGGAGTCGGTGCGCGCCGAGCTCTTCGAGTTCCTCCTCCCCCGCCGCAACTTCGACCCCGCCCACAAGGACGTCTGGCCCCGCTCGTCGTTCGCGGGCAAGGTGACGCCCGACGAGAAGACGTACCTCGGCGACCCGCTCGCCGCGTTCGAGGGCCGGCCGGTCCCCCTCGACGAACGCCTCGCGGCGGTGCGCCTCGGCGGCGGCCGCGGCGCGGCGACGGTGGACGCGCTCGCGGCCGAGAAGCCCGCGGGCGCGGCCGAGGGCGCGTTGAAGGTGCTCAAGGACGAGAAGGCGTCGCCCCACGGCCGCGCGCTGGCCGCGCGCCTGCTCGGCCTGCTGAAGGACGCCGCCGCGGTCCCGGTCCTCCGCAAGGTCGTCGCGGCGGAGGCGCGGCGCGAGACGAGCGTGCTCGCGGCCGCGGCCGCGCGCGCCCTCGCGGCCCTGCCCGACGCCGAGGCCGGCCCGTCGCTCGCCGCAGCCACGACCGCCTGGGTCGCGTACTTCGACCGGCACCGCATGGGCGAGACGATGCGGTTCTCCGACTGGGAGCGCGGCGTGGGCACGCTCGCCGCGATCGTCGGGGCCTGGGCCGACGTCGGCGGCGCGGGCCCGCCCGACGCGCTCGACAAGGGCGTCGTCGCCCGCGTCTTCGCCGCGGCGCCGAAGGTCGAGACGAGCGACCGCGTCCCGCAGGACCCGGGCCTCGCCCGCGCGGCGCTCGCGACCTCCGTCGGCCGCGCCTACGCGGCGGGCAAGGCCGCCGACGCGCGCTGGACGGCGCTGCTCGCCGCGCTCGCCTCCGACGAGAAGGCGAAGGCGGCGGCGGCGGCCGAGCGCAAATGACGCAAGGCCCGCCCGCCGCCGGGCCTCGCGGTCCCGGGAGGACGACCGCCCCCCGGCGGGGCCGGCCGTGGCACCATGGGGGCGACCGACGCGGAGGGCGAGCGATGCGGCACCGGTGGTGGAAGGCGATGGCGGTGGGGCTCGTGCTCGCGTGGACCGGCGGGCTCGCCGTCGGCGGCGAGCGCGACCTGGCGCGGGCGCGCGCGCTGTTCGCGCAGGCCCAACGCGGGATCAAGCTCGAGGCCAGCGCGGCCCACATCAAGCTCGGCCTGTGGTGCCGCGACGCGGGCCTGCCGCCGCAGGCGACCGCCGAGTTCCTGCGCGCCGTCGAGGTGAGCGAGGGGCAGCACCCGCTCGCGATCAAGCTCGTCGACATCATGCGGGCCTGGGGCGACAAGTTCTGGAAGTACGTGCAGAAGAAGCCCAAGGCGATCCTCGACACCTACGAGAAGAAGGCGCGGCAGGTCGAGCTCGACATGCAGCGGCAGCGCCTCAAGCTCGCGCGCGACGCGATCAAGGCCGACCTGATCGAGGAGGGGTACGGCGAGTACTGCGCGGTCGTGCGCCTCACCGACCTCCCGCTGACGTTCGACGAGCACGGCGCGGTGGTGATCGAGGCGGGGAAGCTCCCGGCCGACATCTCGGCGCGGATGAAGGCCGAGGCCATCACGATCGGCGGCAAGCCGTACCTGCGCGACGCGTTCCTCGCGCTCCTGCCCGAGGTGAAGGAGGTGTTCGAGGCCGACGGCGAGCGGCTGCGCGTCCGGTGCGTCGCGAGCGCGGAGCAGGCGGCCGACGTGCACGCGATCGCGACGGCGATGCTGCCGGCGCTCGAGGACGAGACGGACGGCCGCCCCACGCGCAAGATGCAGCTGTTCGTGTTCAAGGACCGCGCGTCGTACGGGACGTGGTGCAAGGCGGCGGGCCGGGAGGCGTTCGCCGCGGCGGCGGGCCTCGCGGACGGCGCGACGTTCACGGCGGTGGTGTGCGCGGAGAACCTGCCGCCGGAGGCGGTCCGCGGGATGTGCCTGCACGAGCTGGCGCACCTCTACCAGTACGGCGTGACCCCCGCGGTCATGCCGTCGTGGTACGCGGAGGGGTTCGCGGAGACGTTCGGCGGCGACGGCACGTTCGCGTGGGACGGGAAGACGCTCACCGCGGGCGGGATGATGTCGAAGGCGCGGCTCGCCGCGATCCGCGGGGAGGGCGCCTACCTCCCGCTCGCCGACCTCCTGAAGGGCAATGCCCTGAAGATCCTCGTCGCCGCGCGCGAGAAGGGCGCGTCGTTCTACACGCAGTCGTGGGCGCTGTTCCGCTACCTGCGGACGGCGGCGCCCCGCGACGTCGTCGAGCGCTTCCGGCGCTGGGAGGCGGTCTGCAAGGGCGCGGCGCTCGGCGCCGAGGCGGGCAAGCCCCGCGGCGAAGACGTGTCGCCGGCGTCGGCCGCGTTCCAGAAGGAGTTCGGCGCCGACCTCCCCGCGATCGAAGCGGGCTTCAAGGCGTGGCTCGCCGCGCAGTGACGCGCGCGGGTCAGCGGTCGGCGAGGGCGGCGGCCTCGGCCAGGATCGCGGCGATGGACGCCTCGACCGCGGTCAGGCGCTCGCGGCCGACGAGCGCGTCGCCGCCCCGCGCCGCGCGCTCGATCGCCGCGAGGTCGGCGACGGCCTCGGGCGCGCGCAGGTTGAGGCAGGCGCCCTTGAGCGAGTGCGCGTGGCGGGCGAGCTCCGCGACGTCGCCCGCCTCCGCGGCGGCGCGGAGCTTCGCGAGCACCTTCGGGGCGTTCTCGCGGAACGTCCGCGCCACGTCCACGACGAGCGCCGCCGTCTCCTCGGGCGGCAGCCCGAGCCCCGAGAGGTCGAACGCGGGCGCGCGGGCCTCCACGGGGACGACCACCTCGTCGCTCGCCGCGGGCGGCGGCGGGGGCGGCGGCGGCGCGCCCTCGGCGACGCGGCGCAGCGTCTGCTCGAGCGAGCCCAACCGGATCGGCTTCGGCAGGAAGTCGTCCATGCCGGCGCCGACGCAGCGCTCCCGCTCGCCCGCGATGGCCGACGCGGTGAGCGCGATGATCGGCACGCGCCGCCCCGTGCCGGCCTCGTGGGCGCGGATCGTGGTGGCGGCCTCGTAGCCGTCCAGGTGCGGCATCTGGATGTCCATCAGGACGAGGTCGAAGCACTCGGCGTCGGCCTTCGTGACGGCCTCGCGACCGTCGCTCGCGAGGGTGACCTCGTGCCCGAGGCCGGTCAAGAGGCGCCGCGCGACCTCCTGGTTCACCGCGTTGTCCTCGGCGACGAGGATCCGCAGCCGGCGGCCGCCGTGGCCCGGGTCGGTCACCTGCGCCGCGCCGTCGGCGATGCCCTCGAACGCGGCGCGCACCGCGCGCTCGAGCGCGCGGGGCACGTGTGGCTCCACGACGACGCGCGCGTCCGCGAGGCGGCGCACCTTCTCGAGCCGGTCGTCGAGGGCGAGGGTCGGCGCGAGCAGGACGAGGGCCCGCGGGCGCGCGCGCGCCTCGCCGAGGCGCTCGAGCACCGGCAGCGCCGGGTCGTTCGCCTCGACGCGGAGCACCGCCAGGTCGTAGCGCTCGCCGGCGACGAACGCGCGCTCCACGAGGCGCGCCGCCGCGTCGAGCGTCGGCGCGGTCTCGACGTGGAAGCCCCACCGCGCGAGCGTGGCCGCCACGGCGCTCCGCCCGTCCTCGCTCGGCGCGGCCACGAGGGCGCGCTGGCCGAGCCAGCGCGGCGCGGCCGGGGCCGCGGGCGCCACCTCGCCGGCCGGGAGGGTGAACCAGAACATCGAGCCGTGGCCTTCCTCGCTCTCGACCCCGATGCGCCCGCCGAGCCCGCGCACGATGCCGCGGCTGATGGCCAGGCCGAGGCCCGTGCCGCCGAACCGGCGGTTCGTCGAGGAGTCGCCCTGCTGGAACGACTGGAAGAGGAGGGCGATCCGGTCGCGCGGGATGCCGACGCCCGAGTCCGTGACCGCGAAGCGCACCTCCGCCGGACGGCCGGGCTCCTGCTCGACGGAGACCCGCAGGCGGATCAGCCCCTTCGCGGTGAACTTCACCGCGTTGCCCAGCAGGTTCACGAGCACCTGGCGGACGCGCGTGGGGTCGCTCGTGATCCGCGCGGGCACGCCGGGCTCGAGGCGCACCCACAACGACAGGCCCTTCGACTCGGC
This sequence comes from Planctomycetia bacterium, assembly GCA_016795345.1. Taxonomy (GTDB): domain Bacteria; phylum Planctomycetota; class PLA2; order PLA2; family JAEUHO01; genus JAEUHO01. Next base: position 6,488 of record JAEUHO010000092.1, read on the forward strand.
CGCGTGGCCGACGACCGTGACGGCCTGCTCGAGCACGTCCTCGACGTCCATCGGGATCGACTCGAGGTCGAGCCGGCCGGCCTCGATCTTCGAGAAGTCGAGGATGTCGCCGATCATCGAGAGGAGCGCCTCGGAGCACGCCTTGACCGTCTCGGCGCACCGGCGCTGGTCGGGGTTGAGGGTCGACCGCAGGAGGACCTCGGTCATCCCGAGGATGCCGTTGATCGGCGTCCGGATCTCATGGCTCATGTGGGCCACGAAGCGCCCCTTCGCCGCGCTGGCCGCCTCCGCGACCTCCTTGGCCTTCTGCAGGTGCCCGCGGGTCTCGTCGAGGCGCGCGAGGAGCACGTTGACGTCCTCGGCGAGGCGCCCCACCTCGTCGCGGCGCTCGACGGGGAGCCGCAGCGACGCCGCGCGCTCGAGGTCGCCGGCGATCTCGCGCACGCGGCCGCCGAGGGCCGTCACGGGGGCGACGACGTTCCGGCCGAAGAACCGGTAGAGCGCGAGGAGGATGCAGCCCGCGACGAGCACGCCGTACACGGCCGCCCACGCCGCGGCGGCGCGGCCCTGGGCCGTGATCTCGCGGCCGAGCGTCGCGCGCACGACGAGGTGCGGCTCGCCGCGGAGGTCGCGGACCCAGCGGTACGCCTCGAGGGTCTCGAGCGACACCTCGCGCAGCGGCGCGACGACGCCGGCGCGCAGCTCGTCGAGGACCGAGCGGTCCACGCCGAGGTCGGAGCGGACCGGGACGACGTCGAAGCCGACGCGCACCCGCGTGCGGAGCGCGTCCACGATGGCGGGGGTCAGGAACCGGCCCATGACGAGCTGGCCGCGCGGCGCGCCGGAGCCGTCGCTCTTCGTGATCGGCCGGGCCGCGACGACGAGCGTGCCGAGCGACGTCGGCAGGAACCCGGCGACGGCCCGCGCCTCGGGCGTGCCCAGCAGCGGGTGGGCGCGCGGCCACGTCGTGGCGGGCAGCTCGGGGAGGGCCCGCTCGGCCTTGGTCGCGAGGTCGTAGCACTTGCCGAACGTGACGCCGCCGTCGGGGTCCACGAGCCAGACCACCTCGAGCTTGTTCACCGCGAACGTGTCCACGGTGAGGTTCGAGGTGACGAACTCCTCGCCGCGCGACGCCATGAACTCGTACGAGTCGTCCCACTGGCCGTAGTCCGACGCGACGCGCTTGACCGCGTCCACCTCGGACGCGAGGGCCTCGACGCAGCGCGCGACGTCCTCCGCCGCGTCGGCGCGCTCGAGGGCGACGAAGCTGCGGTCCACGACCACGTGCTCGACCAGGAGGAACAGCGCGGTGCCGGGCACGAGGACGGCGAGGATCGTCCAGAGGGTGCGGGCGCGCAGGGACTTGGCGGGGCGCGTGGCCACGTCAGAGCTCCCACTCGATGCCGAGGGTCGCCAGCAGGCGCGAGCGCCGGCCGTCGCCGGCCGCCGCCGCGTGGTCGCCGAGCCAGATCCCGCCCACGGTGCCGATCAACGTCACGTCGTCGAGCCGGCACGAGAGGCGGCCCAGGCCCACCGCCAGCCGCACCGCGGCCTCGACGTAGCCGAAGGGCTCGTCGTCGCCGGCGTCGTCCTCGTAGTAGTCGCCGACGCTCAGGCCGACGCGCGCGGGCAGCGACAGCTCGAGGGCCGGGTCGTCCTCGCCGCAGAACGACCAGCGCGGCTCGACGCCGAGCTCGAGGTACCGCCCGAGGTGGCGCCCCTCGTCGTTCTGGCCCCGCGTCTCGAACGCGAGGATGGCCCGCGGGGCGAAGCCGCGGAACCGCCCGCCGCGCGCCGCGAAGACCTCCTCGTCGTCGTACGTGGCCTGGAACGCCAGCTCCTCGAAG
>JAEUHO010000103.1 GCA_016795345.1 Planctomycetia bacterium
AGCGAGAAGGCCCCGGAAGCGGGTTCTGTACCCGCTGAGGAGGCCTTCGAGTGAGCACGCCGGCCGCAGCGAGAGGATCGCCCGGCGCAGCAGAGGGGACGAGGACGGGCTCCCGCCCTCGCTCGGCGCGACTCCCGCGACCCGTCGCGACTCGCGGCCGTGTGCTAGGGACAAGCCCTTAGGCAGCAAGAGCGGAGAAGAGAAGAGCGGAGCAGAGCGGAGCGGAGAGGAGAGGAGCGGTCAGGCGGGCGGGTGGGGCGCGCGCGCGAGCGCGCCGCAGGGTCGCGTAGGATCGCGGGATGCGCGTCGGGATCGACTGGCGGCCGGCGGTCTCGGGGCGTGGCGGCATCGCCGCCTACGTGCGCGCGCTCGTCGGCGCGTACGCCCCGCGGTTCCCCGCCGACGCCCTCGCGCTCTACGGCCACCGCCTGCGCCCCGGCCCCGCGCGCCGCGACGCGCCGCCGGGCGCGACGGTGTGCGCCGCGCCGCTCCCCTCGCGCGCGGCCGAGGTGCTCGCGCGGTTCGGCGTCGGCGCCGACCGCCTCGTCGGCGGGTGCGACGTCTTCCACCTCACCGACTACGCGGTGCTGCGGCCGACGTCGGCCGCCCTCGTCGCCACCGTCCACGACGTCCTGTTCGCCGAGCTGCCGCGCTGCTACACGCCGGGCATGCGACGCGGCCTCGCGGCCACCACGCGCCGCCTCGTCGCCCGCGCCGACCGCCTCGTCGTCCCGTCGCTGCGCACGAAGGTCGCGCTGGTCGAACGGTTCGGCGCCCACCCCGACCGCGTCGACGTCGTGCCCCTCGGCGCGCGCGCGGCGCCCGCCGACGTGCCCCCCGCGCCCGCCGTCCGGCCCTACGTCCTCGCGCTCGGCACCCTCGAGCCGCGCAAGAACCTCCTCCGGCTCCTCGCCGCGCACCGCGTCGCCGTCGCGCGCGGGCTCGACGCCGACCTCGTCGTCGCCGGCGCCCGCGGCTGGCTCGACGACGACGTCGTCGCCGCCCTCGCGGCCGCGCCCCGCGCGCGCTGGGAGGACCGCCCCGACGACCGGCGCGTCGCATCGCTCCTGCGCGGCGCGGCGGGCCTCGCGTACCCGAGCCTCGGGGAGGGCTTCGGCCTCCCCGTCGTCGAGGCGATGGCCGCGGGCGTCCCGGTGCTCACGTCCGCCGCCGTCCCGTGCCTCGAGCGCGCGCCCGACGCCGCGCTCCTCGTCGACCCGTACGACGTCGAGGCGCTCGCCGACGGG
>JAEUHO010000106.1 GCA_016795345.1 Planctomycetia bacterium
GCTCGAGACCGACCTGGCGGCCGACGGGTCGTTCTTCCTGCGGATCCCGCCCGACGCGCCCGTGCTGATCGACCTGGTGGACGCGGCGGGCGCGACCGTCGAGCGGTCCACGACGCCGGTGTGGGTCCGACCGCGCGAGACGCGCGGCTGCGTCGGGTGCCACGAGGCGCCCGACGTGTCGCCCGCCAACCGACGGCCCGCCGCCGTCCTGCGGGACGCGGTGAGCGCGTTCCCGGAGGTCGCCCGATGAGCCGTCGTCGCCGGGTCCTGATCGCGGTCGCCGTGGCCACGGTGCTGCTCGGGGGCGGGACCGTCGTCGCGCGGGGCTGGGCCCACCGCCACGCGCGGACGTTCTCCGCGCCCGGCGACCCGGCCGACGCCTCGTGCGCGCGCTGCCACGGCAAGGACGCGCCCGTGAAGGTCGCCGCGAACGCGCGCCCGACGCCGTTCGACCTCGCGGTGTCGCCCGACGGTCGGCGGGCGTTCGTGGTGTGCCCGCCGCAGCAGCGCGTGTTGATCGTCGACGTGGACGACCGCGAGGTGGTGGGCGAGATCCGGCCCGGCGGCACGCCCGGGAGCGTCGCCGTGTCGCCCGACGGCGCGCGGGTCGCGGTGACCGTCGTCGACACCCACGAGGTCGTCGTGGCGGACGCGGGCGGCGGCAAGGTGCGCGCGCGCCACGCGACCGGCACCGAGCCGCACGGCGTCGTGTTCGACGCGACGGGCGGCCGGCTCTTCGTGGCGAACGCCGGGTCCGACGACGTCTCGGTGCTCGACCTCGCCGGGCGCGTGCCGGCGGTCCGGCGGCCCGCGGGGCACGAGCCGTACGCGGTCGCGCGCTCGCCCGACGGCGCCACCGTGGCGGTCGTGAGCCGCCGGGCCGACGTCGGCCCCATGGACGCGCCGCCCGCGTGCGAGGTGACGCTGCTCGACGGGACGACCGGCGTCGTCCGGCGTCGGGTGATGCTCCCGTCGTGCCACATGGCCGAGGCCGTCGCCTTCAGCGGGGATGGCGCGCGCGTGCTCGTGCCCGCCATCGAGGCCCGCAACCTCGTGCCGATCCTGCAGGTGGACCGCGGGTGGGTGATGGCGGGGGTGCTCGCGTCCGTGGACGTCGCCACCGGCGCCGTAGCGCTGCTGCCCCTCACGGAGCCGATGCGGGGCTTCGCGGACCCGGCGGGCCTCGCGTTGACGGCGGACGGCCGCCGTGCGCTCGTCCTGTCCGGCGGGACCGACGAGGTCGCCCTGGTGGACGCGGAGGCGCTGCGCGCGGCGGAGGGCGAGGCCGCGGCGGACGCGCCCCGCCGGCTCACGCTGGCCCTCCGGTACGTCCGCGGGCGCGCGCCGCTCCGCAGCAACCCCCGCGCGATCGCGCGGGCCGGCGACCGCTTCGTCGTGACCGAACGCCTGGCCGACGCGATCGCGATCCTCGACGCGGACGGGAAGGTCGTGGCGCGGCTCGAGCTCGACCGCTCGCCGCCCGACGCGCTGCGGCGCGGAGAGCAGGTGTTCCACGACGCGCGCGCCGCGTTCCAGGGCCACTTCGCCTGCCGCTCGTGCCACCCCGGCGCGCACACCGACGGGCTCACGTACGACTTCGAGATCGACGGCGTCGGGCGCGACGTGGTGCTCAACCGCAGCCTGCGCGGCGTGTCGGGCACCGAGCCCTTCAAGTGGACGGGGACCAACGCCACGATCGAGAAGCAGTGCGGCCCGCGGTTCGCGATGGTGTTGTCGCGCGCGGACGTGTTCGAGGAGGAGGCGCTGCGGGCGTTGGTCGGGTGGCTGCACTCCCTGCCGCCGCCGCCTCCGCGGCCGGGCGCGGGGCAGGTGGCCGACGTCGACGGCAAGGCGCGCGAGCGCGGCCAGCGGCTCTTCGAGCGCGCGGTGCGCAAGGACGGCAAGCCGATCCCGCCCGCGGGTCGATGCGTGACGTGCCACGTGCTCCCGCACGGGACCACGGGCCAGAAGGCCGACGTGGGCACCAAGGGCCCGCGCGACGGCACGGGGCTCTTCGACATCCCGCACCTGACCGGCATCGCGACCAAGGCGCCCTACCTGCACGACGCACGCGCCGCGACGCTCGAGGAGATCTGGACCCTGCCGGGCGTCCTCGACCAGCACGGCGTCGTGACGGACCTGTCGAAGGCCGACCTCAACGACCTCATCGAGTACCTGCGAGGGCTGTGACCGTGAAGCGCCGCCGTCTCCTCGTCTCGCTCGTCCCCTTGTGCGCGGCCGTGGCCGCGGTCGTCGCCGCCCGCGGACGGGAGCCCTTCGCATCCGCCGACGGCCCGCCCGCCGCCGCGCCGGCCGCGACCGCACCGGCGCCGGCCGAGCCGTGGGCGGTCCCCGCGGCGCTGCCGGCGACGGCGACGCGGTACACGCGGTTCGAGACGCTCACGACGAAGGACGGGCTCCCGAGCGACCACGTGACGTGCGTGCTCGCCGAGCCGGCGCCGGGCGGCGAACTCGTCGTCGGCACCGACCGAGGGGTCGCGATCCGGCGCGGGGCGACCTGGACACGCCACGACGAGGCGTCGGGCCTCTCGCACGACGTGGTCACGTCGCTCGCCCGCGACCCCGCGACGGGCGACCTCTGGGTGGGCACCGTGCGCGGCGCGACGCGGGTCTCGGGCGGCCGGCTGCGCGTCTACCACCAGCTGAACAGCGGGCTGATCAACGACATCGTCTACCACGTCGTCGTGGACGGCCCGCGCGTGTGGTTCGCGACCCAGGGCGGCGCCAGCGTGCTCGACGTGGCGTCGGGCGCGTGGGCCGTGTGGGACCACCGGAACTCGATCATGCACGAGCCGTGGTGTTACGCCGTCGCCGTCGGGCCCGGCCGCACGTGGATCGGCCTGTGGGGCGGGGGTGTCATCGAGCGCGAGACCGCGACCGGCCAGTGGCGCGAGCACCGCGACCCGGACGGCGAGATGGAGCTCGACCTCGATCGCGACGACGGCCCGATCCACGAGGTGTCGTCGTTCGTCGCGTACGACGCGGGCGTGCTCTGGCAGGGCACCTACTTCGGGCTGTCCCGCTTCGACGGGCGGCGTTGGCGCGCGTACACCGCGAAGGACACGGGCCTGCCGGGCGACTTCGTCCAGCACGTCGCGGCGCGCGGCCGCACGGTGTGGATGGGCACCGACCAGGGCTTCGGCGTGTTCGACGGCACGACCTGCCGGGCCTACCGGCGTGAGGCCGACGGCTCCTGCGTCGTCACCACCCGCGTGGACGGCGGCCCGCCGACGACGACGCACCTCGCGACCGCGCCGGGCGACAACTACGTGTTGTGGGTCCAGCCGGGCGCCGACGACGTCTGGCTCGCGACCGGCCACGGCCTCTCCCACGGGTTCGCGACCGCGGACCCCGCCCCGACGCTTCCCTCCGACCCCGCGGCGCCCCGCCGCTGACCCCCCGACGACCCCCGAGGACCCCATGGACACGACCACCCGCTCCCCCCGCGTCATCGGCCACGTGGACGCCGCGTTCTCCGCGGCCGAACGCGCGGAGATGACCGCCCTCGGCCTGCTCGACGCGGAGGGCCGCATCCTCGAGGTGGGCAAGCGCCCCCCGCAGGTCGAACGGCAGCTCGTCACGTCGCACGACGTCCTGAACGAGGCGTACCACTACGCGTTGCCGTCGTCGTTCAGCCGCGGGCTCAAGGTGACGATCCGGCCGGGCCAGCGGATCCTGTGGCTGTCGGGCACCGCGAGCATCGACGACCACGGCGTCACCGTCTGCCTCGGCGACTTCCGCGCGCAGCTCTGGCGGACCTACCGCAACCTCACGCGCCTCCTCGAGAGCGAGGGTGCCACCTGGCACGACGTCGTGCGCACGTCCTGTTACCTGCGCGACATCGAGCGCGACTACGACGACTTCAACCGCGTTCGCACGCTCTTCTTCAAGTGCCTGCAGGTCGACCCGCTGCCGGCGTCCACGGGCATCCAGGCCCGGCTCTGCCGCAGCGACCTCCTGATCGAGATCGAGTTGTTCGCGGTGCTCGGCGCGGCGGAGGCCCCGCGATGATCGGCCGCCGGGCCTCGCCTCCCCGAACCCGGAGCGGCTCCTTCGTGGGGCTCGTGGCGGCCCTCGCCGTTACGGGCGCGACCGCCTTGCGCGCCGAGGACGCGCCGCCGGCGCCGCCCGCGGCGGCCGACCCCGTCGTGCCGGAGCCGTACGGGCGCACTCCCGACGCCCTGGTGCCACACAAGGGGGCGGGGGAGCCCGCGAGCCGCTTCTTCGTCGATCCGCCCACCTACCGCGGCCCCGGCGCCGACGACCCCGAGCCCGGCGCGGTGCAGGACGCCCGCTTCGGCGTGCTCGCGCCGCTCTCCGGCGTGGACGCGCCGATCGGCCGGCGCATCGTCGATGGCTACACGCTCGCGATCGAGGACGCGAACGCCGCGGGGGGCCTCCGCCCCGGCGTGCCCTTCCGCCTCGTCACGGCCGACGAGAACGACACGTGGGGCGCGGCGGGCAACGCCCTCGTCGAGCTCACGACGCACCAGGGCTGCCTCGCCGTGCTCGGCGCGCTCGACGACCAGAACTCGCACGTCATGACGCGCGTGCTGCTCAAGCTGAACGTGCCGATGGTCAACACAGGCGGCACCGACCCTACGTTGACCGAGCACAACATCCCGTGGCTCGTGCGGCTGCGGCCCGACGACCGCCAGGCCGCGTACCTGCTCGCGCGGCGGATCTTCCTCGAGGCGAAGCACCAGCGCGTCGTCTTCTTCCGCGGCACCGATCGGTACGCGCGCCAGGGCGTCGGCGAGCTCGCGGACGCCGCGCGCCGGCTCGGCCG
>JAEUHO010000143.1 GCA_016795345.1 Planctomycetia bacterium
CCACCCCGACGGGGTGCTCGCGCGGTGCCGCGGGTGCGGCCTCGTGTCGGTGGACCCGCTGCCGGCGGCCGACGCGGCGCTGACGCAGTACGACGCGGGGTACTTCCGCGGCGCGGGGTACCGCGACTACGTGGCCGAGGAGCGCGCGTTCCGCGGGGTGTTCCGGCGGCGGCTCGCGCGCCTGCGGGCGTTCGGCGCGCGCGGCGCGCTCCTCGACGTGGGGGCGGCGACGGGGGCGTTCCTTGCGGAGGCGGCGGCGGCGGGGTTCGCGGTGGCGGGGGTCGAGCCGAGCGCGTGGGCGGCGGAGGTCGCGCGCGGGCGCGGGTTCGACGTCGTGACGGGGCCGGTGGAGGCGCTCGACGCGACCCGCGGCGCGTTCGACGTCGTCACGTCGTTCGACGTCGTGGAGCATCTTGTGGACCCCGTGGCGGGCGTCCGGACGCTGGTCCGGCACGCGAGGCCCGGCGGCCTCGTGGCGGTGACGGTGCCGGACTTCGGCGGGTGGTGGGCGCGCTGCAGCGGGGCCCGTTGGCCCTTCGTCACGCCGAGGGAGCACCTCCACTACTTCACGCGGCGGACGCTGCGGGCCCTGCTCGGCGCCGCGGGGGTGCGCGTCGAGGAGGTGTCGCTCGCGGCGACGCCGCTCTCCCTCGGCACCGCGCTCTCGAAGGCGTTCGGCGCGGCCGGCGCCGCCGTGACGCGCGCGCTCGGCCGCGCGGCCGACCGCGGGGGCGCGCTCCCGTTCGGGACGCTCCTCGCGATCGGCCGCCGTCCGCCGGCCTGACGCTCCGCCGGGTCCCGCCGTCGAGACGCGCCAGACGGTGTCCGGCACCAAATGGCGCGTCTGACGGTCATTCCCGCCAAACGGTGTCCGGCACCAAATGGCGCGTTCGGCGGTCATTCCCGCCAGACGGTGTCCGGCACCGAATGGCGCGTCTGCCGCGCGGCCCCACGCCGTCGTGTGCGGCACCGCGGGGCGTCGGCCGTCGGCTAGTCGTCCGCCGGCCAGCCGTGGCAGCGGGTGCAGGTGATCCGCTGGCCCGCGCGGATGTTGCCGTACGGGCGGTCGGCGGCCGCCGTCGCGAGGACGGTGCCCTGGCCGGTCGGCGTCCCGTGGCAGGCGGCGCACGACGACGGGTTGCGTTCGTAGAAGTCGCCGTGGCCGCCGTTGGCCCAACGGCTGTCGCCCACGTTGTGCATGCCGTGGGGGCCGCCGGTCGTGAGCGGCAGGGTGCCGGCCGCGTGGCACGTGGCGCACGCGCGGATCGTGCCCGTGTGGCCCTGCAGCGCGGTCGCCGCGACGTTGTCGTTCGGGTACGCCGCCCCCGTCGGCCACTCGGCGTGGGTGCTGCCGTGGCACCCCTGGCAGAACACGCCGCCGTGGCCGGTGCTCGCCCGGTACAGCTGGTTCGCGTTCTCCGCGAAGCGCGACGTCGAGGCCTTGATGGGGGAGGCCGCCGCGTCGCCGGTCCGCCACGCCTGGCGCAGGCGGATGCCGTCGGCCGCGAGCACCGTCCCGCCGCCCGTCAGCCGGGTGACCGCGTCGCCGGTGTGGCACGACTGGCAGCGCGGGAGGTCGGTCCACGCGCGCCGCGCCGCGCCGTCGGCGGCGCCCTCGAGGCTCCCGCCCGTCGCGAGCGGGGTCTCGCCGGCGACGGCGGCCATGCCGCCGTGGCAGTCGCGGCACTGCAGGCCGGACGTCACCATGGGCCCGCGCGCGCACTGGGTGACGGCGCCCGGGTGGCACTGGTAACACCCCGTCTGCGCGTCGGACGGCAGGAAGTCGTGGCGGCGGTGGATCGCCCGCGAGAACCACGGGAGCGACCGCTGCGCGCCCTGGGGGCCGGCGCCGGCGAGGTCGAGGGCCGGCGAGTAGTGGCACGACGCGCACAGGACGGGCTGGCTGCCGAACAGGTTCGTCCCGCGGCGCGCGTCGTGCAGCTTGAGCACGTTCTCCTTGGACTGCACCTCGAGGTCGGCGGCCGCCGACCACGTGGCGCCCGCGCCGGACGCGGCGCTGCCGCCGGTGCGGTGGCACGCGCTGCAGTCCGTCTCCTGGGCCACCGGCACCACGACGTCGAGGTGCGCGAGCGCGGTGCCCGCGAAGCGGTCGCGCGCCGTCACGCGCATCAGCGGGTAGGTGTTGTCGCGGCCGGCGTCGTCGCGGGGCGTGATGGGGATGCCCTCGGCGGCCCACCAGCCCGGGTTGGCCGCGAACGTGAAGGCCTGGGGGCCCTTCACCGGCGCGTCGCCGGGCATGTAGAGCCCCTTGAGGCCCTGGCCCGGCGAGAGCGCCACGCCGAACAGCGCCGACGCGTGGGTCCAGAAGTCGGTCTTCCCGACGCTCTTCGAGTTGCGCGACCCGTTCCCGTCGGCGGTCGCGTCGTAGTCCACGGTCACGTCCGCCGACGTGAGGAGGCGCGGCCCGGCGGCCGTGCGCCGCACGACCTGCGCGTGCACGACGTTGTACGGCGGGAGGATCGAGAAGACGCCGTACTCGCGGTCCATGCAGTGCATGCCGAGGTCGTTGGTCGCGAGGACGACGACGCCGTTCAGCGTGCCGCCCGCGCCACCCCCGCCGCCGCCCCCGCCGTCGTCGTCGCCGTCGTCGTCGTCGTCCCCGCCGCCGCCCGCGCCGCCGCCTCCGCAGCCGGTGAGCCCGAGCCCCACGCACAGGACGGCGACACCGACGATCCACCACCAACGACGTGCACGCAGCATGACGAGCTCCCGCGGGATCCGACCGGCCGGTCGGTCCATCAGCGTGGAGGCGCCTGCGGGGGAACGGATACGCGTCGAGCCTCGTTGCGATCGCGACGCAGTCGCGATGCAACGGAAGCGTTGCGGCGCCCCGCCGCGGCCTACGGGTCGGCGTACGACGACGACGCGGACGCGCCGCTCGCCCACTGCCGCCAGCCGTCGCCCACCAGCTCCACGGCGTCGATCTCGTTCCACCCCGAGACGCGGTTCGTGTCGAGCGTGAGGCGGATGCGGTCCGTCGCGAACGACGTCGCCGCGACCGGCGGCTCGAAGAAGCTGGGCGACGGGCGCACCGCCGACGTGCCCTCCCACAACGTCACCCACGTCCGGTCGGGCCCGAACGCGTCGACCTTCGCCACGGCGCCCGGCGCCAGCGTCTCGTGGATGCGCACCGCGTCCACGCGCACCGCCCGGTCGTACGTCAGCTCGAGGGTCACGTTCCCCATGTCCGGGCCCTTGCTGGCCCACGCCGTCCCGTGGTCGCCGTCGATCGGCGTGTCCGGCGCCCCGGTCGCCTGCAGCGGCGACCACGGCCGGTCCTTGAGCGACGCGATCGTCGGGATGACGTGCGGCGCCGCCGCGCGGTGCTCGGGCCGGTTCACGCGGTCCACGAGGTCGGCGAGGAACGACCGGTCGCGCGACCGCATCACCTCCTGCGCGGCGCGCACGAGCCCCACGTCGGTCCCGTCGTCGAGGAGCCGCCGCACGTCGCTCGGGTCGAGGGACGGTCCGGTCGGCGCGCCGCCGACCCACACGCCGCCGCCGCCGAAGGCGCCCGGGCCCCCGAGGAGCCGTGCGAGCGCGACCGCGTCCGGGTCGCTCGCGGCCGGCTCGCCCGGCGCCGCGGCCGCGTCGTCGCCGCGCGCCTTCGTCCGTCGGCGCGGGCCGGCCTCGGGCCGGGCGGCCGCGGGCGCGTCCGCGGCGGG
>JAEUHO010000194.1 GCA_016795345.1 Planctomycetia bacterium
CGCCCTCGCGCGAGGACGTCGTGGCGTGGGCGACGGCCGGCAACGTCGGCGTCCGCACGGGGCGCGTCTCTGGTGTCGTCATCGTCGACGTAGACGTCCACCGCGGCGGCGTGATCCCGGCATGGGCCGAGGCCGCGCCGCGCGTGCGCACCGGACGGGGCGGGGCGCACTGTTACTTCGCCTGGCCGGCCGAGCCGGTCCCGAACTCGAAGGACCGCGTCGCCCCGGGGGTCGAGATGCTCGGCGACGGGAAGCAGGCGGTGTACGCAGGCAGCGTCCATCCCGAAACGGGCGCGATCTACGAGTGGGAGGTCGAGCCCGGCGCCGAGCTCCCGCCGTTCCCCGAGGACGTCGCGGCGACGCTGCGGGCGGCGAAGGCCCCGAAGGTCGAACGCCCGCCGCTGCGCGTCCTGCCGTCCGAGCACCCGGGTCTGACGGCCTACGGGCGGCGCGCGATTCAACTCGAGCTGCGCCGCGTCCGCGAGGCCCCGGAGGGGCGCCGCAACGACGAGCTCAACATCGCCGCGTTCAACCTTGGCCAGCTCCACGCGGGCGGGGAGATCCCCGAGGTCCAGGACGACCTGCTCGCGGCGGCCCTCGAGGTGGGCCTCCCGACGACCGAGGCCGAGAAGACGATCCGCAGCGGCTGGGGCGCGGGCGTGAAGGAGCCGCGCAAGGCGCCGCCGCGCGCCCCGCGCCCGGGGCCGCCGACGGGCCGGCGCCCGGCGAAGGGCGGCGTCGTCGCCGAGCCCGGGGTCCTCTGCACCGACCTCGGCAACGCTCGGCGGCTCGTCCGGCTGCACGGGCAGGACCTGCGGTTCACCGGCGCGATGGGGTGGCTCGTTTGGGACGGGCGCCGCTGGCGGCGTGACGAGACGGGGGAGGCGGAGCGTCGGGCGAAGGACGCCGTCCGTGCCATCTGGGACGAGATCCGCGGCGAGGACCCCGACGACGACGAGCGAGTCACGAAGTGGGCGGTCAAGAGCCAGGGGGCGGCCCGCATCGAGGCGATGCTCAAGCTCGCGCGCTCCGAGCCCGAGCTCTCGACGCGCGACGAGGAGTTCGACCGCGACGCGTGGCTCCTGAACGTGCTCAACGGCACGATCGATCTCCGGACGGGGGAGCTGCGGCCGCACCGCCGCGAGGACCTCCTCACGAAGCTCGTGCCCGTCGCGTACGACCCGGCGGCGACGGCGCCGCGCTGGCTGGCCTTCCTCGAGCAGGTCCAGCCGGACCCCGACGCCCGCGGGTTCCTCGCCCGATACGCCGGCTACTGCCTGACCGGCGAGATGGGGGAGCAGGTCTTCGCCGTCCACCACGGCGGCGGCAGCAACGGGAAGGGCGTCTACTCGGACACGCTGCTCGCCGTGTTCGGCGACTACGCGAGCGTGACGCCGTACGCGACGTTCGTGCAGCGCCGCCCCGACGCCCCGACGAACGACCTGGCGGCCCTCCGCGGCGCCCGCCTCGTGGTCGCCTCGGAGCCCAACGAGGGCATGCGGCTCGACGAGGGCGCCGTGAAGTCGATCACGGGCGAGGACCCCGTCTCGGCGCGGTTCCACTACCGCGAGTTCTTCACGTACCGGCCGACCTGCAAGCTGATCCTGACCGGCAACCACCGGCCGCGGATCCGGGGCACGGATCACGCGATGTGGCGGCGGGTTCTGCTCGTCCCGTGGCCTGTGACCGTCACGAAGCCCGACAAGGACCTGCGGCGGCGCCTGTGGGAGGAGCTCCCGGGGATCCTGCGCTGGATCGTCGAGGGCTGCCTCGCCTGGCAGCGCGACGGGCTGCGCCCGCCCGCCGTTGTGCGGGCGGCAGTCGACGAGTACCGCGAGGCCGAGGACCACGTCGGGCGGTTCATCGCCGACCGGTGCGCGCTGGGGTCCGACCTCGTGGTGTCGGCGAAGGACCTGCGGGCCAGCTACGAGCTCTGGGTCGAGAGCGAGGGGGAGGAGGCGTTCTCGGCGAAGGCGCTCGGGGCGCGGCTGACGGACCGCGGGATTCGGGCGGTGAAGGACGTCGCCGGGATCCGGGGCCGGGGGTGGCAGGGGATCGCCCTTGCGACGCATGCGACGCTTGCGACGCTTCCGGGGGAAAGTGCCTCCCACACGCGCGCGCGAGGCGACCTTCCGGAGCAAAGCGCCGATGCGTCGCAAGCGTCGCAACCTGGGGAGCCGCTCTCGGCCGACCTCTGCGCCGGGGATGGCGTCGCCAGCGCGGGGGATGCGCGTCCGCGGTGGCCCGTCTGCCCCCTGTGCAGCCGCGCGGACCGGGAGGCGGCGGCCGACGACGGGTGCGACTACTGCCGCCAGTTCCTGGCCGCGAAGGGCGTGATCCCCCCGGATCCGCGGGACGGTCCCGCCCCCGGCCATCCCGGGGACGAGAGGTGGTCGTGACCCCGGCCGTCAAGGTCGGGTTGGTCCCCAAGACCCCATCCCCCGGGGGGCATGCCGGGGGGAGAAAGCCCTTGAGGGGTCCCCCGGTCAGAGCCCTCATGCGACGCGACCGGTGGGGAGCGCCCCCGCCGGATGGAGTTCGACGCAGATGACGAAGAGCGAGACGACCGCGAAGAAGAAGGCCCCGAAGGCCACCCCCCGGGTCCGAACGAAGCCCGCCCCGAAGAGCCCGAAGAAGGCCCCCCCGGCGGACGGGTTGACTCGCGCCGAGATCGACCGGGCGAACGCCGCCGGGCCCGGCGCGGTGGACGCCCTGCTCCGGGGCGCGGCGAAGGGCGGGAAGGCGAAGACCCCCGCGAAGGGGAAGACCCCGACCCCCGCGCCGACGCCCGCCACCCCCGCGAAGGACGGGTCGCCCCGCCCGCGGGACCCGCGCCTCCCGAAGACAGGGACGGTCCTGACGCGCGTGTTCAACGGGAAGGAGATCCGGGTCGAGGTCCTCGACGCGGGATTCAAGTTCGACGGCGAGACGTGGCGGTCGCTCTCGGCGATCGCGCGCAAGGTCAGCGGGACCTCCTGGAACGGGTTCCTGTTCTTCAACCTCCTCTCGCGCGCGGCGACGCCTGCCCCCATGCCGACGGAGACGAAGTAGTCGTGGCCGCTCGCGAGACGACGCCCCGCCCCCTCCTTCGGGAGGGGGCCCTCTACTGGGCGGACAATGGGCGCCGGATCTGCGTTCGGTGCGCCGGCCAGTCCGCCCTCTACACGGGCCGCGACATCTCGGGTCAGAAGGTCGAGCGGATCACCGTCGAGGACGTCCGCGCGTGGCCCGACGACCTCGGGGCCCTGCGGTGCGAGGCGGGGTGCACGGCCGTGACGGCGATCGCGGGCCCGGACGGGTGGCCGCTCGAGCGGGGGGACGTATGGTGACCCGCCGCGTCCCCGCGGGCTGCTGCCCGGGATGTCTCCAAGAGCACGCGACCGAGCCGTGCCCGCTCCACCGGGCCGCCCCGTCCCTCGTGACGGCGGCCCGCGAGGCGCTGGCGTTCTTCGAGGTCAACGACGACGAGGACGCGCGCCGCGTGGCGGCGCTCTTGCGTGACGCGCTCGCGGAGGCGGAAGGGAGAGCCTGATGCGCATCGACCCCAAGACCCCGATCTGGGTCGTGACCGACCCGGGCCCGGACTCGACGCTCCCCGACATCTGCTTCGCCACGACGCTCGACGGGCTCCGGCTCCAGTTCGCCGGGGGCCTCTCGATGGACGACCGACCGGTCGTCTTCACGACGGAGGACGAGGCCCGCGAGGAGGCCCGGGACCGGCTGCTCGTCCGACGCATCGCGTCGCAGATTCGTCTCGACCGCGGCGTTCCCGAGGGGGAGGTCGTGCGGGTGACCCTGCACGGGAGCGACGGGGCGGTGTTGTTCAGGGGCGACGTGCGGTAGCTCGGCGCCGCGCGTCCGCACTCCCCCGTGCGCCGCGCGCGCCGTCCCCTGCGTGCCACGGGGCAATGGTCCCGGCTCGGAGCTTGGCCCCTTGACGACCCCTCCCCACGTCCCTAGGGTTCGCGGCGTCAGGAGTTGGCGCTCGTCGATGGAGGTCGTCATGGGGCAATCGATCACGCTCTGGTTTCAGCGGAGCCAGGCGATATCCTCGCAGCTCTTCTCGCCCGTGTTCGAGGCGGAGGCGCTGCGCGACGGCGCGGTCCTGCTGACGATCCTCGCGCTCACTGGCGGCTCGACGGCTCAGATCACCGCCGAGCAGTCCCTCGACCCGAACGACCCGAACAGCTGGTCGACGCTCGTCGCGGTGAACGGCAACGCCGTCAACAGCTTCTCGGGCGTGCTCGCCGGCTACGTCGCAGGCACGACGATCCCCGCGGGTCCCTACGTGCGATTCCGCGCCGACATCCTGCTTTCTCCGGGCGACAGGATCGTCTGGAGCGCCTCCGTGACCCTTCGTGAGTGATTTCAGAGTTTAGCAGTCGCAACCAACAACAGGAGAGAAGTCGTGATCATTCAGCTCTGGTACCAGCGTTCGGACGCAGAGAGCGTCGTCCTGTACTCGCCTCCGATCGACGTCTCGTCCGTTCGGGACGTGACGACGTTCCTGAACGTCCTGAACGTCGGCACCGCGAACGTCGTCATCCAGGCGCAGCAGTCGCTTGATCCGAGCGATCCCAACTCGTGGTCGAACGTCGGTAGCACCGCGACCGGATCGGCGGCGGGCAACACGACGGGACTCGCTGGTGGCTACTCCGCGGGCACGACGCAGCCGATGGGGCCGTACATCCGCTTCCGTGCGACGGTCACCGTCACGAGCGGCGGGATCGTCTGGAGTGCCGCTGCGGTGCTGAGGACCGCCGGCTAGCGCGGATGACTGCCGCGCTTGCGGTACTGTGACCCGAACTCCGCCCCCTTTGTAGAGGAGTCCCGCCTCATGCCCGCTCATGCCGGAATGCACGTACATGTGGAATGCAGCGCCCCGAGCCGGGGAATGGCGGGACTGGACGGAAAGATCGATGCGACTTTGTACCTCTCGTGGGTGCTCGAGGGAGACGATCCGAGGGATCGCTCGAAGCACCACCATGTCGAAGTCCCGCTCAAGGGCCGGGACATCGCTCCGGGCGGGCAAGGGGACGACGCGATTAGTCTCGCAACGGCCGTGACAAATGCATTGAGGGCGCACGCAAGCGCGCCTTCCGCAGTGCGAATCGGGGTTGCGAAGGACTCGGGGGCGACCTTCAGCGGGAAGGCGACGGTCAGGACCGACGCTTTTATCGAGTTCGATGGTGTTGAATCGATGGACTGCGCCTGCTGCGACGCGCTAGGCAAGGTCGAGATCGACATGTACGGCAATGTTACCCCCCAGGTCGGTCTTCGGTCGATTCGCACGCAGTCCACGAAGAAGAAGGACGATGTCGTTGACGTCATTCCGATCACGGTTTCACTCGAGTCGAAGGTGGACTGCAAGCGTGGGCTAAAGGAGCCGACCGATCCTCGCCCCTCAGATCCACATGGACCTCCCCGGAAACCCAAGGGACCTCTGACGAATCCGGACGTTCCACCGACGACCCCGATCAGTCCTGCGCCGCCCCCGGTCACGACGCCATCCGATCCGGCTCGCCCGCCACAACCCGTATCGCCTACCCAGCCATGGAACCCTTATCCGGTTGCAGAGCCGTTCAAGGCAGGTCCCTATGTCGTGCAGCCGTCCGTAGGTGCTCCAGTGCCGGGGATGCCGGGGCAAGACTCGGGGCCCGGGATGCGCATCATCAGGCCCAATCAAGGCGGTCCTAGCGCATACGGAGTGTTCCACCTCGCGCTCGGGTCGTGGCCGGACGCGCCGGACGTACATTGGAAGTTCATCCCGTGGCGTGTCCTGCGGACCTCGGCGGTCGACCAACTGCGCGAAATGCACGAGTGCCTCGCCAGCGGGGGGATCACGTCCATCCTCTTCGCGGATCGGTTGCTGATCCTCGGCGGTGCGTTCAGCTCTCGTCCCGTTGTCGCGTTCAGAATCACGATCAACTACGCTGGCATGGGCTTTCCTTGGAAGTGCACTCTCGATCTATGGCAGCCGTGCGAGGCCCATGCGACCGCGTACGCTCGCTTTCCGTCCTTGAGCCCTTCGTGCATCGAACGTCGTGAGTGGATGGTTCTCTCCGATGCCGGAGGACACTCCCGGCTTTCAGGTCCCACTCCGATGCACATGGGCGCCCGAGAGGTGCCCCGTCTCGATGCGCCGGTCTCTTCGCCGTCGCCGGCTCCCACCATCGAGCAGGTCCCGGTGGCGGGGAATTCTCCGATCCGACGCCCGATCCTTCCAGCTTCAGCGCCCCTGGGCACGTCCATTACCCAAACGGTCTCGCGCTCTCCGGTACATCCTTCGAATCTTCCCTTCGGGTCGGCAGGGGGAGCTATGGGGACGCCTTCGCGGAGCGATCCGCTGTGATCTCGGACGGCGATCGCCGTGCGTTGACGCCTGGGTGGATGGGCGCCAGTCGACCCTTCCGATCCGTGGTCCAGCCTCGTCCTCGACCCCGTCCCACAACCCGACTCCTGCACTGTCTGCGGTTTGCGATCCTCATGCTTGTCACGGTGGGATGTTCCAGGTCGCGATGCGCCGAAGCCCCTGCTGAGTGCATAGGCGAATCGCCCGTGGTCGATTCCACTGAGACATCTCCCATCGCGAGCAGAACGCGGCTCGTGAGGTGGAGGACTTCATCTCGACCGTCGTTCGACATGTCGGTTGCGCAGCAAAGCGAGGGCACCATCGCCGTGTGCCCAGACGGCAACTTCGAGTTGGGCTTCCTGCGGTCAATCGCCCCTCCGTTCGATGTTTCGTTGTCGCTCCTTGTTGGTGGTCGATGGATGCCCTTGGAGTCGGCCAATCTGCCCACGGATGAACTGCGGGACGCGTGGGTGAGGCGTCAGCGTTCGTCGACCGTCGCGCGCATGGATCGGTTCATAAACTGCCGTATAGTGTCGATCCGCGACCTGCGACGTTCTGAGGTCGGCTGGAAAGCGGAGACGCGACCAATTCCCCGAGCGTCACTTCGATTGAAGGCGCACTCCGTCGGTGCCCCGGGCCGCGGTGACCCAGAGTTGGTTAGCGACTCTGATGGCGTGATCAGGTACGGCCCGATTGTCGATGATGAGTGGTACGGAGATGTGTTCGCGAGTGATCACTGCCCAGTTCGTGCACTGTTGAGTCTGTCGGATGGTCAGGACGGTCCGGAACGCTTCGAGATCCCGCTGTTCCCATCCCGTGCGCGGCGCGGGCAGGTGCTCGTGCATCGCTCACCTCCGCCTCCTGCAACAACGCTAATGGTCGACGTGCAAGCGCCGGGATTCATGGAGCAGCCTACCTATTACAGGCTGGACGCGAGTGGGCGATTCGATGTCAACGAGCCAATGGCCGGAGATGTTGTCTACACCGTAACGCTCCCCGATGGCAGATCTCGCTCCGTGCGAAAGGGCGATCTTCCGAACGACGGCGATTTTGTCATCGAAGTGGAAACTGCGCCCGCGGCACCCGCCGAAGGAGGTCACGACGGTTCAGGAGTACCGCGCTGACGGTAGTGGGGACGACAGCGTGCGTGGGCGCTGAGTCGCGTTACCTCCAGACGACTTCGCCCGAACGAACCGCGTAAGTCATCAAGCAGTCATCGTTTGCGTCGACTGCCGGGCGAGGGCTGTCGGCCTCAGGGACCGGAACGGACTGAGGCAGTCATGACGCTCGTGATCGCGAGACCTAGCTCGAGCACTGGTCACCCTCGTGGTATCCTATTGGCGCGCTCATCCCAGCGGGCGCGAGCCGAGGCAGTTCCATGCCGTCGAAGCCGCGCACTCTCGCTGGGATCCTACGCATCCGTCGCCATGCGGACCGGACCTACAACCTCGTCCAGCGCGACCCCGCCACCGCCCGCATCCACGGGTCGGCCCGGTGGCAGGACGTCCGCGCGCAGGTCCTTCGCAACGAGCCCGTCTGCCGTAGCTGCGCCCTGACCGGTCGGTCGGAGCCCGCGACGACGGTCGACCACATCGTCGGCGTGGCTCTGGCCCCCGAGCGGGCGTACGACCCGACCAACCTGCAGCCGTTGTGTACCTCGTGCCACGCGTGGAAATCGGCGTCGGAGCGGCGTGGAACGGGCGTCGATCCGGGGGTGGGGGGGAGTCGAGCTCTAGGGGCGAGGCGCCCCCGAGCGGCGCGCGGGGGACGTCCCGATTTTCACGGGTATCGGGAAACCCCCGAAACGCCCTGGAAGGCCCGGATCTCCGGGCTTTTCTGCGTACACACGACGCCCCCGGGGGGGCCTGACCGATGCCCCTGACCCCGGCCCAGACTCTCCCGGTCACGGTCCCCATGCGGCGCCTTCGGGCCACGCTTCGGGACGTCCTCCGCGCCGTCGAGGAGAGCCGAGAGCGGGTCGTCCTGACCCGCCACGGTCGCCCCGTCGCCGCCCTCGTCCCGTTCGGGGCGCTGGCCGCCCTCGACCTCCTCGGCCGGATGCTCCCGGCCGTCCCCGACGTCGCCGCGGGGCTCGAGGTCCCCGCCGCCGGGGACCCGGCCGCCGACCCCGCTCCCCCTGACCGGGCCTCCACCCCGGCGCCCTCGGAAGGTCCCCATGGTCGCCAAGCCTGACCCCGCCACCCTCGGTCGCGTCCGCCTGGAGAGCCGCCGCGTCGCGGAGCTCCTCCCCGCGGACTACAACCCGCGGACGATCTCCGACCAGGCGCTCGCCGGACTGGGCGCGTCGATCGGCCGGTATGGGCTGGTCCAGCCGATCATCCTGAACGGCCGCACGGGCCGGGTCGTCGGCGGCCACCAGCGGCTGAAGGTCCTCCAGGCGAAGGGCGTCGAGGCCACGGACGTCGTGGTCGTGGACGTGGACGAGGCCGAGGAGAAGGCGCTCAACCTGGCGCTCAACTCCCCGCGGATCTCGGGCGAGTGGACCGCGGATGCGCTGGGGCTGCTCGAAGAGGTCGTCGGCGCGCTTCCCGACCTCGGCGAGTCGCTCCGGCTGCTCGACCTCCGCGGGGACCTCGAGCGGCTCTTCCCCCAGATGGCCGGCGACATCGACGAGGACTCGGCCCCCCTGCCGCCCGACGACCCGGTGACCAAGCCCGGCGACCTGATCGTCCTCGGGGACCACCGGCTCCTCTGTGGCGACTCGGGGAGCGAGGCGGACCTCGATCGACTCCTCGGCGGCGCCCCGATCCACCTGCTCAACACCGACCCGCCCTACAACGTGAAGGTCGAGCCGCGCTCGAACAACGCGATTCGGGCCGGGCTCTCCTCGTTCTCGGCGCAGCCCAAGAGCGAGAAGCACCATCAGGCGCTCGACCTCGCGCGCCACCCGGGGAAGTCCAAGCCCACGCACGCGAAGATGCGGGCGAAGGACCGTCCGCTCGCGAACGACTTCCTCCCCGACGCCGAGTTCGAGCAGCGGCTGCGCGAGTGGTTCGGCAACGCCTCGCGCGTGATGCTCCCCGGGCGCGCGTTCTACATCTGGGGCGGCTACGCGAACGTCGCGAACTACCCCCCGGCCCTGAAGGAAGCGGGCCTCTACTTCAGCCAGACGATCATCTGGGACAAGCAGCACCCCGTGCTCACGCGCAAGGACTTCATGGGCGCGCACGAGTGGAGCTTCTACGGCTGGAAGGAGGGCGCGGCCCACCAGTTCTACGGCCCCGCGAACGTGCCCGACCTCTGGCAGGTGAAGAAGGTCACGCCGCAGCTGATGGTCCACCTGACCGAGAAGCCCGTCGAGCTCGCGGCGCGCGCGATCCAGTACTCCTCGAAGGAGGGGGAGAACGTCCTCGACCTGTTCGGCGGCTCGGGTAGCACGCTGATGGCGTGCGAGCAGCTGGGGCGGCGCGCGTTTCTGATGGAGCTCGATACGGCGTACTGCGACGTGGTCGTCGAACGCTGGGAGAAGAAGACCGGTCGCAAGGCCACGCGCGAGCCGCGGGAGGCCACGCCGTGATCTACGTCGCCTCGCCCTACTCGCACCCCGACGCGGCCGTACGCACGGCCCGCTACGACGCGGCGCGCCGCCACGCGGCCCGGCTCGTGCGCGACGGGCGACTTGCGTACTCTCCGATCGTCCACAGTCACCCGCTCGCCGAGCTCGGGCTCCCGGGCGACTGGACGTACTGGGCCGACCACAACCGGCACATGCTCGCAGCCTGCGACGCGATGGTGGTCCTGGCGCTGCCCGGCTGGCAGGAGAGTCGGGGCGTCGATGCGGAGGTCGCGATAGCCGCTGAGCTCGGCCTCCCCGTCCGGTTCGAGGCACCCGACGAGGCCCGCCATGGGTAGCCGCGGACCCGCCCCGACCCCGACCCGCAAGCTCGACCTGCGCGGTAGCTGGCGCGCGGGCACGCGGCCCGGCGAGCCGAAGCCCGAGCCCGCGGCGCCCGTGAAGCCCACGGCTCTCAGCCCCGCGGCCGGCGCGGTATGGGACGAGCTCGTGCCGCAGCTCGACGCCGCCGGGATGGTCACGCCCGTGGACGGGCGGGCGTTCGCCCGGTACTGCGAGCTGTTCCCGGTGTGGGACGAACTGCTCGGGTTCCTGCGGAAGTCCGGCCACGCGCACCCGATCAAGAACAGCAAGGGCGAGGTCGTGGGGGTGCGCCCGTACCCGCAGCTACGCCTCGCGCTCCAGGTCTCGGAGCACCTGCTCCGGCTCGAGCAGCACTTCGGGATGACGCCGGCCGCGCGCGCGCGGCTGAGCGTCGAGGTCCCCGACGCGGCCGAACCCGCCTACGACTACTTCCAGCCGATGAAGGTCGTCGGATGAGCGGGCCCGACCCGACGCCCGCGCCCGCAGCGCCGATCCCCCTCGCGCGGTGGGGCGACGCCGCCCTCGAACACGTATGCCGCACGGAGATCCCCGGCTACGACCCGTGGGCGACCGCGCTCCCGGGCCAGCGGTTCGACGCGGGCCTCGCGCGTCGGGCGATCGCGTTCTTCCACGACATGCTCGTGTTCGTCGAGGGCGAGCGCGCGGGTCAGCCGTTCGATCTGGAGCCCTGGCAGGCCGCGATCGTCGGGAACCTCTTCGGCTGGATCGACGCCACGACGGGGCACCGCCGCTATCGCGAGGGGTTCGTGTTCGTCGCGCGCAAGAACGGCAAGACGGCAATCTGCGCGGGGATCGCGCTCTACCTCTTGCTCTGCGACGGAGAGCCCGGGGCCCAGGTGTACTCGGCCGCCGCCGAGCAGGCCCAGGCGGCGCTGATCTTCCGCTGCGCCATGCAGATGATCGCGCGCCAGCAGGAACTGCTCGCGCGGACCCGGGTCTACCGGGCCTTCAAGTCGATCGAGGTCCCCGAGACGGGATCGATCTTCCGCGCGCTGACCGCCGACGCGCAGACCAAGCACGGGCTCTCGGTGCACGGCGCGGTGATCGACGAACTTCACGCGCACCCGACGCGGGACCTCGTGGACGTGCTCCAGACGGCGACGGGCGCCCGGCGTCAGCCGTTGACCGTCCACATCACGACGTCGGACCACGAGCGCGTCTCGATCTGCAACGAGAAGTACGACTACGCGAAGAAGGTCCGCGAGCGCACGATCGCCGACGCCTCGTTCCTCCCCGTGATCTACGAGGCGCAGCCGACCGACGACTGGGCCGACCCGGCCGTGTGGAAGAAGGCCAACCCGAACCTGGGCGTCTCCGTGAAGGAGGAGTACCTCGCGCGCGAGTGCGCCCGGGCGAAGGAGTCGCCCGCGTACTTGAACACCTTCCTCCGGCTCCATCTCAACATCCGCACGAACGCCGACGTCGCGGCTTTCGACATGCGCCAGTGGGAGGCATGCCGCGGGGACCGGAGCTTCCACGAACTGGCCGTGCAACTCGAAGGGCACGAGTGCTATGCCGGCCTCGACCTCGCGAGCACCGAGGACCTGACGGCGCTCGTCCTCGTGTTCCCCGACGACGGGAACGCGGTGCTGCCCTTCTTCTGGTGCCCGAAGGAGGGGGCGGTCGCGCGCGAGAAGCGCCACCGCGTGCCCTACCTCGGGTGGGCCCGCGACGGCTTCCTCGAGCTGACTGACGGGAACGCGACCGACTTCGACCACGTCGAGAAGAAGGCCGTCGAACTCGCGAAGCGGTACCGGCTCCGGTCGCTCGGGTTCGACCGCTTCGGGGCGGCGCAGGTCGTCAACCACCTGAAGGACGCCGGCATCGACGTCGTGCTTTTCGGCCAGGGGTTCGTCTCGATGAACGGGCCCTCGAAGTACCTCGACGTGCTCGTGCGCTCGGGGGACCTCCGCCACGGCGGCCACCCGGTCCTCGCGTGGATGGCCTCGAACCTCATGTGGGAGAAGGACGCAGCCGACAACTGGAAGCCTTCGAAGAAGAAGAGCCGCGAGAAGATCGACGGCCTGTCGGCGCTGATCATGGCGCTCGGCATGGGCATGGCGCTCTCCGGTGGACAGGGCCCGAGCGTCGAGGACGCCCTGCTTTCGGGCGATGGGGTGCTGGCATGATCGGGCTTCTCAAGAGGATCTTCGGAGGCGGGGCTCGCGCGAGCACGTCGTTCGGCGGCGTCACAGACCTCCAGAACCCGGCGCTCTGGCTCTCGGACTGGGCGCTCGGCCGCAAGACCGCGAGCGGCGAGCAGGTGACGGCCGAGTCAGCGCTCGGGCTCTCGGCCTACTACGCCTGCCTGCGCAACGGCGCCGAGGACGTCGCGAAGCTCCCGCGCCAGCTACGCCGAGCCCGGGGCCAGAAGCGGGGGAGCGATTTGCTCCAGGGCCACCCGCTCGCGCGGGTCTTGAAGCGCCCGAACCCCGTCATGTCGTGGGGCGTC